>JAESUD010000336.1 GCA_016763335.1 Emcibacteraceae bacterium
AAAACTGGTTTATTTAAAATATTATTCGTCATGATGCTATCCATCTATATTATTAATTTGGTAAATAATCAGGCAAGCTTGGTGCCACATTATCAATAAATCTTCTTATTCTTTTATCTGCAAATTCAACTGTTTCATCTTCAAAAACCGGTGTGGTAATTCTGACAAGTGAACCGTCGGTTCGGTTCATAAATATTGCATCCTTTACCAGATGCCATTTCATAATATATTCATTTGAAATTTTACGGCCGCGTTGGTCAAACCAATAATAAACCAGTTGTTTGGACCGGTCCCGCTCAATTATAGCACGATTTACAGGCATTGGTTCACTTTCACCACGGACATCGATTTCAAGTCGGTCAAATTCTGTTATTAACCACCCGCCCCCAGGAATACAAACACGCGGGGAATGCGGCGAGACACCTTTTCTTTGTGATGAATAATAGGCCACGTAAAGATTAACAGGGCGGTTTAATTCCGGTGTCCGGTAATCGGCCATTATATAATCATCAAGTCCAAGGGCCTGTTCAACATTGCTATCAAGATAGGATGTTCTTGATTTCCAACCATTTAGTTCTCCGGGAAAGGAAACAAACCTAAAACGTTAGGGGGTCTGTTCAATTCTATCGGTAATGTTAAAAGTAACCACCATAGTAACGGCTATTAAACCAGCCGATATTGCTAATGGCAAAACGTTGCGGCCGACAAGCGATTGAACCTTGCTTGGTACGGCAATTTCAGGAAGGTCAAATAAGTCAAAGAAATCACCCTTCGCACTGATTTTTGTAAATAACCACACTTCACCGCAAAGAATAGCCGCGCAGGCCATAAAGATAACCCAACCTTCAAAATAATGAAGCAAGCCATCCGCCATGCCACCACCCCAATATTCAACAAGAACACCGACCATACCAATACGGAAACTGTTCATTAAAATAGTGATAGGAATGGTTGATAAAAATACGATTGTCCGTTGCCAAAGTGGTGCTTTGAATAAATAAGCTATTAAAAAACCAAGACTTGTAAGGGGGTATAAGTAACGAAGGCCACTACAGGCATCGACCACTTGAAGTTTATAACTACCTAGATCAATGACATTTCCTTCTAGAAATACCGGAATGCCGAATACCCGAATGAAGAACACACCGAGTTCAGACGATATTAGTTGTAAGCGCCATGACATAATTGAATCAAGGAAATAAGGCATCGGGATAGCAAATAATAAAAACAGAATTGGTAAAGTCGTCAACCGCAATAACGCCATGCCGCCAAACACAAGAGAAATTCCAAGAAGTGATAAAATAAAACCCGTCTGGACGAGAATAAAAATTGCGCTAAGCTCACCTATTAATAACATAAACGCAGACATCAGGATGAGTATTAACCCTGACCACATAGGCTTTCCAATGCTTGCTGCAAGGGCATCACGGCGATCATAAAGCATCCATAATGATATGGCCGGAATTAAAAAGCCGTGACTATATTCTTCCTGGGTCATCCACCGACCATACTGGTTCAGCAAACCGCCACTAAAGGCAGCAAAACTAAATATAAGAGACGTGCCCAATAGCAGAAAATGAACAGGAATCTGCTTAATAATACTTTGTGATGTACTCTGAGAAATAATACTATTCCATTTGTTTTATTATTATAATTTATAAGTTGGCGGGATTATTACAAAAAAAGGTAAAAAAATAGTGTATTTATATCTATTTATTATTCTACTCAATTGATTTTATACATTATTATGTTTTTTGCACCATAAAGTTTAAATTATTCAATTGAAAAATACGCATTATAAAACTGTTAGCATTTGTAATATTCAAGTGACAATTAATTTGGTCCATATCGACCCAGCAAGATAATAACAATCCCAATATTGATTGATCAATGTAACTAACGCCTGCAAAGTCTATTTTTATATCTTTTTTGTTCTGGATCATTTGTGACAGAATATCTTTTATTTCATTATATTTAATGGCGGTTATGTCCCCTTTTAGGGTCATATGATTTTTAGCCAAATCCTTATCTATAAACGCACTTGTGTGCCCCCTGCTACGTTTTATGATTGAACGGCACGGTAATATATTGCTTATGAGCAGCTTAATAAATTCTGTGCCATCCTGCCAATAACGTGCAAATAATTGTGGTTCTTCTTTGATCCGCCACAACCATTCCATATGTAATTTTTGCACCCATATCGGTGCACGCTTTACATTGCCGGCTATAAAATTAACCACAGCCCCTAAGTGGCTAATGACATTGGCGTGAAGTTTTTGACGGTTTTCTTCTATCCACGCCTGTCCTTTTTGCGCGCCGAGCGACACAATAATAAACTCTGGACCAGCTTTATTAATTTTATTGATGACTTTTTCACTGCTCATATCATCAAGAGTACCAAACCCCGGATTTAAAAAACCGACGCTTTTTAAGCCCGCATTTTCTTGTAACAACACATTATGGGCTTTTTCTGCAATACCGTCTTGTCCACCAAAGAAAAAAACTTTAATAGGTTTCTTTTTGCATTGTTCATTATTTCTAAGCTGATCGATCAAACTCGACCCTGCCACACGTTCCTTAATGGGTATATTAAGCAATTTACACATAAAAACGATGGGCATGCCATCGGCAATGCTAAGGTCTGAATTTAAAACTGATTGTTGAAAAGCTTTATTCTTCTGACTGGCAATTAAAAAATTTAAATTGGGCGTTGATAAAAATAATTGTTTGTCATCCTCAATTGCTTTTCGTATCGCCCTCACCGTTTGCTGCATATCAACGGCATCAAAACTTAAACCAAGTAGATTATATATATTACGGTCAATCATTATCATGAGTTTTTAACCAGAATTTATATTTTGCTTGATTGATTTCGGCAATTGCCTGTTTTTTACCAACCCTTAGTACCCGGCGTTGGTATTTTTTAATGAAGTTGATCAATTTCTCATCTGACTGTTGCGGCGCGCCACTAATAAAACTTTTTATATATCCCCATGCCATGGCAAAACCACCAATAATATATGGCGGGCGTATCATTCTATAGACGGCGGTAGCTAGAAAGTAGAGTAAACTGCTACCCATGTAATATTGACCATAACCATGGCGCATACGGCCCGTTAAAATGCCCTGCTGACTTGATCCCATAGGCCTAAGGTGAATGAAACGAATATTTTCGTCGTCACTGCTTTTTGCAATCCAACCTTGAAAACGGCAGCGATGGCAATCAATAGCATCCCACATTACCTCGCGCACGAAACCGCCTATTTCTTCAAAACATTGCCTGCGGTAAAATTTTGATGCACCAACACACATTTCATCACCACATTTTTCACTTATTTGTTTACCGTCCGCAATATAATATGGCTTGCCGCTAAAACACCCTAACCTTGGGTTTTTCACCATTTCGTCCATTAGGGCCTTAAAATAATCAGGTGGTAGAATTAAATCCATGTCCAGTTTACAGATATAATCATAATCAGATGCATTGACCGTATCATAACCTTTATAAAATGCTTCTATCACACCGGGGCCAACGGCACGTTTTCCGCGATCTTGGTTTGTAATGACTTTGATCCAGTCATGTTTTTTTACATATTCTGCAATAATGCTAGGCGTTTTGTCGCTTGAGCCATCATCAACAATAATCCATTTATCCGGCAAAATACTTTGGGAGACGACACTGTCTAGCGTCTGCCTCATAAATTTTGCCTCGTTACGGCATGGTGATATTATTAAATAGGACATATATTTTTCTTATTCATTAAACAGGACTTCAAGTCGGTCAATATTAACATCCCGACCAAATTCCTGCACGACATGCTTTGCCGCATTATCTGTTAAACTATTTTGAAGTTGACGCTTTTCTATCGCGTCAGCCAGTTCTTCAGCACTTTCTGGTGTTACTAACAACCCGGTTTCACCGTGGATTACCAGTTCCGGAATGCCTGATATTTTTGTTGTGATAACCGGAACTCCCAGCATCATCGCTTCCATCAATACTACCGGAATACCGTCCATATCGCCGTTACTGTCCTTTTGACATGCTAGAACAAATATATCATGTTCACTCATCCATGATGCCACTTGGGAATTTTCAAGTGCACCAACCATCACAACACGGTCAGATATATCAAGTTCTTTAATTTTTTGTGTAATTTTACTTTGCTCAGGTCCATCGCCAGCGATCGACAACTTTACTGCCAGCCCTCTTTTCTTTAATATCGCCACCGCCTCAATCAGTGTTGGCATACCCTTTTTTTCAACAAGCCGCCCGAGCGAACAAATACGAATTTCATCACGGGTGTTTTTTTTATTCTCGCCTAGGGTAAGATTAACACCGCAGCGGACAATGCGAATTTTATCCTCATTCATTCCTATATCTTTTAAAAAACGTTTATTGAAGTCGGAAATAGTGATGAAATATTTTGCCCGGTCTGCTTTTCTATTCAATATAAGACCGTGTTCAAATATATCATTTGCATGCGATGTTAATGTAAAAGGGATACCTGAAACTGCGGATGCATACATCGCCACCTGTGTAGGCACATTTGCGAAATGCGCATGGATATGTTCTGTTCCGTTTTTGCCAAGTATCACCGCAGCACGGCACCCTGCTAAAAACTGATAAATTAATTTATAGGCTGGTAGTTTTATAAGCCCTACATGGAAAAAGTCTGAAATCAACCAGCCCAACCCTTTAAAAGTTCCCGACTTTGTAAATAAACAAATAAAAAATGAAATAATAAAATGAACGATACCTTCACGGTATAAATAATGAACGGATCCCATTTTATCTTTAACACTCACCGATACCTGATCCGGTTCATGTATTGATAATGGAAAGACATTATAACCCCGTTCGCGCAGTGCAAATATTTCATTATAAACAAAGGTTTCCGATAATGCCGGAATTGCAGGTGCCAGATAGGCTATATTTTTTTTTCTGACCTGACATGATTAAACTTTGTTTTTTGAAGTTGATTTTGCCGGTATTCCAACAACGGTGTCATTGATAGCTATATCACCAAGAGTAATACCTCCAAGTAGTTTAGCCCCTGCGCCAATACCGACATTTTTGAGTGATATAAAATTTCTAATAATGCGTATTAAACTTCCACTGGGATCAGAAAACTGCCGTGGTTTTTCTTTTATCCAATCTGGTTTATCAGCAAATACATCAGACATTTATTTATGTTTCCCGCAAAATTTCAACATCATTTTTCATGACTATCTTTATATTCAATTAGGTCATGTTTAACACCACTCATGTTAACATATTGATACTTTAGAAATCCTAAAAATTCGGGAAATTTATCAAACATGCAAAAACAAGAAAATAAGAACCTGTCCCCTTTTGAATAAGGTATGTTTAATTTT
>JAESUD010000337.1 GCA_016763335.1 Emcibacteraceae bacterium
CATGAAGTACATGCCTGAGGGGGTCGAAGCGCGTGCTATTCATTCTGCATATTTCCAAATGATTGCCGAACATGGATACGTAGGGTTTCTCGTTTTTTGTGCTTTTCTATATTATCTTTTTAATACTGCCCGTAGAATGGCGCGCCAATGTAGGGAATTACCTGACATCGTCTGGTTTTCTGATCTAACAATTGCTATTAGAAGTTCCATAGCTGCCTATATGATAATTGGTTTTACCACCAATATTGCTTTTTTCGATTTGATATATTTTATCGTCGTTGTTACCGCAATTGCTGATAACATATTACAGCGTGAACGAGATGCCTTTCAAAAGGAACTCGATTCACGCCTCGCAGTTACTACATAGATCAGCCTAAACGCATGCTATTTTTATGCCGCGTTTTTCAAGATACTTCTGATGCTTTTCTTCGGCTGGCCAGAATTTTAATGCTTTGGAGATTTCTGTAACGATAGGGTTGTTAAATTTTCCTGAATTATCCATGTTTTGACGTGATAATTCAGCCAATTCTTTTTGCTCGTCATTTAGATAAAAAATTGCCGAGCGATATTGTGTTCCTTGATCTGGACCTTGGCGGTTTAATGTGGTCGGATCATGAAATTCCCATAAATTATTTAACAACATTTCATAGCTCACAACATCCGGATCAAACACAATTTCAATTGCTTCTGCATGTCCCGTGGACTTGGCGCAAATTTGTTCATATGTCGGATCACTGGTATCGCCCCCCGTATATCCAACGCAGGTTTCAATAACTCCGTCTATTTTAGAGAAATTAAGTTCAACTCCCCAGAAACACCCTGCCGCAAAAATTGCCTTTTCCACTTTTTTCTCCATTAAATTTTTAAAATATATTATGTTATGGTCTATAAATATTCAATCATGATGAAAAGTCAATAAAATGAAGAAAACAGACGACGAATGGAAGTCATCATTAAGCGATGAAGAATACCAAGTAGCCCGTTGCGGCGGAACCGAACATGCATTCAGCGGAAAATATAATGACCATAAAAAAGATGGCACCTATATTTGTATCTGTTGCGAGAAACCACTTTTTTCATCAAGCGCTAAATATAACAGTGGTAGTGGCTGGCCGAGTTATTACGCACCAATTGACGGTCAAGCAGTGTCTATTAACCGCGACAACAGCCACGGAATGACCCGCGAAGAAGTAATCTGTGCTCATTGTGACGCCCATTTAGGTCATGTCTTCCCCGATGGGCCGCCACCAACAGGGCAACGCTACTGTATCAATAGTTTATCATTGGACTTTAAAGATGAGAACGATTAATCGCCAAAATTAATCAAATGCTTCTTCCCATTTCCCCTGTGTCGATGCTCTCGAATATTCAGTGGAACGGTTTTCAAAGAAATTAGCGTGTTCAATACCATTTAGAATTTCATCCATCCACGGCAGTGGGTTATTACCGACAAAATAAATCGGATTAAGCGCAAGCTGGGTTAAACGACGGTCAGCGATATAACGAATATAATCTTTCACTTCTTTTGCTGTAAGGCCTTCGATATCACCCATTTCAAAAGCAAGATCAATAAACGCATCCTCATGTGTCACTATTGTCTTGCAAGCATCCGTGAGGTCATTTTGTAACTCTTCAGTCCATAGCTCCGGATTTTCATGTATAAATGTATGAAATAATTTTATGATCGACGTCATATGAAGCGTTTCATCACGGACAGACCAAGTAACAATCTGGCCCATGCCCTTCATTTTATTAAAGCGCGGGAAATTCATCAAAATTGCGAAAGACGCAAAAAGCTGTAACCCTTCGGTAAAGGCTCCGAATACAGCAAGAGTTTTGGCGATATCTTCTTTTGTATCAACGCCCCATTTTTGCATATAATCGTATTTATCTTTCATGGGCTCATATTTCAAAAAGGCTTCATATTCCACTTCTGGAATACCGAGCGTATCAAGCAAATGACTATATGCCGCCACATGGATAGTTTCCATATTAGAAAATGCTGCAAGCATCATTTGAATTTCCGTCGGCTTAAAAACACGACTATATTTTTGCATATAGCAATTATTTACTTCCACATCAGCCTGGGTAAAAAAGCGGAAAATCTGCATTAATAAATTACGCTCGCCATCTGAAATTTTCATATTCCAGTCTTTAATATCATCGGCCATCGGCACTTCTTCGGGCAACCAATGCACGCGTTGCTGTGTTAACCAAGCATCATATGCCCACGGATATTCGAAAGGTTTATAGTGGATGCGTTCTTCTAGTAAGGGCATATTTTTACCTAATATTTCAATAAGTTAGTTGTTATTGGCATGAGAGACATTCTTCATAGTCAGAACTCTCTTGCGCTTTTGCCATTGCTTTCATCATTTCTTCTTTTGCAGACGTACCGGAAGCTTCAGAGCTTTCTGCCCGCTGAATAGAAAGTGAACGACAATAATAAAGGCTTTTAAGACCTTTTTTCCATGCTTGGAAATGAATCTGATGAAGATCGCGCTTATGCACATCTGCCGGTAGGAAGAGATTGACAGATTGTGCTTGATCGACCATATCGGCACGGTCAGCAGAATGTTCGACAACCCAGCGCTGATCCAGTTCAAAGGCAGTTTTAAACACGTCTTTTTCATGATCATCAAGAAAATCAAGATGTTGTACAGAACCACCATTAACAGTGATATTTGACCATACTTCATCTGTATTCTTGCCTTTTTCTTCTAGTAATTTTGTCAGGGCGCGACTCCGCACATTAAACGATCCTGACAAGGTTTTCTGGGTGAAGCTATTCGCCGCTATTGGCTCAATTCCCGGGCTTGCTCCGCCGCAGATAATTGAAATGGATGCCGTTGGTGCAATGGCCGTTTTGTTTGAAAAGCGTTCCATGATGCCATAATCGGCAGCATCAGGACACGGGCCTTTTTCTTCTGCTAATTTTTTAGAAGCATTATTAGCACCTTCCTGAATATGCTTGAATATTTTCTTGTTCCAAACCTGTGCCATTACGCTCTCGAATGGAATCATTCGTTCCTGTAAGAAAGAATGGAAACCCATAGCCCCAAGGCCAACACTTCGTTCACGCATAGCCGCATATTTAGCACGCGCCATAGTATCCGGCGCCCGTTCAATAAAATCCTGAAGCACATTGTCAAGAAACCGCATCAAATCTTCGACAAAAAGCTCTTGATCTTTCCAATCATCATACTTATCGAGATTGATCGAAGAAAGACAACAAACGGCTGTCCGTTCATTGCCAAGATGATCAATACCTGTCGGCAATGTAATCTCACAACAAAGGTTTGATGTTTTTACGGTAAGGCCTGCCAGTTTATGATGCTCTGGTGTGGCTTTATTCACATGGTCTATGTATAAAATATATGGCTCACCCGTTTCAATTCTGGCGGTGAGAATTCTGATCCATAGTTCACGAGCAGAAACTGTTTTTTGTACGGCCCCATCATGTGGGCTGGTTAATGCCCATAGTTCATCGGCCTCAACGGCGCGCATAAACGCGTTGGAAACTGCAATGCCGTGATGAAGGTTAAGAGCTTTACGGTTAGGGTCCCCTCCCGTTGGGCGGCGAATTTCAATAAATTCTTCAATTTCAGGGTGACTAATCGGTAAATATACCGCCGCACTACCGCGACGAAGTGATCCTTGGGAAATAGCAAGCGTTTGGCTATCCATTACCCGAATGAACGGAATAATACCGGACGTCTTACCATTTGTGCTGACATCTTCACCAATAGAACGAAGATTACCCCAGTAGCTACCAATGCCGCCACCTTTTGATGCAAGCCAGACATTTTCGTTCCAGAGATTAACAATACCTGCAAGACTATCGCTCGCTTCATTTAAAAAGCAAGAAATTGGCAATCCACGCTTTGTACCACCATTACTAAGTATCGGCGTTGCAGGCATAAACCATAATTTACTCATATAGTCATAAAGGCGCTGTGAATGCGCTTCATTATCACCATAATAACTTGCCACACGGGCAAACATATCCTGAAAACTTTCACCAGGCATAAGATAACGATCAATCAGCGTTGCCTTACCAAAATCAGTAAGTAACGCATCTCTGCTCTCATCGGTTACTACCCGTGAATGGTCTTTCACTTGAATAGTTTCATTAAGCACTGACACAGACAATATTTCCACTCCCTAAATTCAACTCGAACATTCTTCCGAGTCAAAAACATTTTTTTCCAAACGACTCCAAAACAGCCATCATGATACTATAAAATTCATAAAATATGAACCATATGGCGGTTTATTCGATACGTTTCTTGTATTTTTTTAAGCAACTACATTATGTTTTCAAATAAACAAATCACTCTAATTATTATTATAAATTCTGCTAGAGTATTGTAGTATAATCATTTTCTTGATTGCCACCCTTTAAAAATCCAAATAACACAAGATATGGTATTTGTGAGTGGGTTCAATGTCAACAGCTAGTATGTTGCATTTTTCTAAAAATTTATCAATTGTCAATATTTCCGCGGTCTTTAGCACATAAAATATTTTATTTATTTTTTGGTTTTAATTTTCTAGTTGGCATCGCATCAAGCGGATTATCCGGCCATGGGTGTTTCGGGTACCGGCCTTTCATTTCTTTTTTGATTTCCGGGTAAGAATTTTGCCAAAACCCCCCAAGATCGGTGGTGATTTGCAGCGGTCTTCTAGCAGGCGATAACAGATGAATTGTTAATTTTATTTTGCCTTGCAAAATAGCGGGGGTTTCTTTTGCACCAAACATCTCCTGTAATTTTACCGAAAGCACTGGTGGGTTAACACCATAGTCAATTAATATGTTCGAGCCGCTTGGAACTTTAAAGTGACTTGGGACAAGCTTTTCCAATAATTGCTGTTGTTCCCAATTCAAAATATTTTTAAGTATTTCATAAAGCTCCAAATTCTTTAGTCCAGCGCGGCTATAGATATTTTCTAGATACCCTCCAAGCCAACCTTCAAGAGTTTTCAGCAAGTGTTCTCGAGAAAAATCCGGGAAACCTAGTTCTAAATTAGCAGAAATTAGTGAGGCGCGCTGGCAAAAATTGATAATTTTTTTATCCCACGGCAAGACATCAAGTCCCATTTTCTCTATGCCAGCGATCATCGCCGAACGCATCTTTTCCTGATCAGGGTTTGCTATTCTCGATACACCAAGCGGTAATTTACCGAGCATGGTTTTATTTTGCGCCTTTATGTTCTCTGTGCGGTTATCCCATTCAATAAATTGTTCCTGACTTATTAATTCTTTAAAGTTTTCTTCCAGATCAACTTTTTCTATCGGTGCCGCCATATAAATTCGCGCGTCTCTATCGCCTTTGTCCAAATGGGCAATTGAAATAAATTTTTCGCAGGCCAGCGGATCGCCCTCTATTAATCTCGCGCCCCGGCCGCCGGATAAAATATAAATCGACGACTTTTCTGAACGCTGTCCCGCGACCCGGTCGGGAAATGCGACTGCCAACGTCTGTCCCGTATTATTAATATTAAAAGGCGACCCGTCAATCTTATGAATTTTCTGCCAGTTCTTCGCCTGTCTTAATATAGTTTTTGCCCTAGCTATATTACACCCAAGCCTTTTAGCCGCGGACATTTCGCCTTTTCTGACATGTTCGAGCGCCTCAATCCGTAGCCGCATATCCGCCGTGCGTAATTCATTTTTTAAATGAAGTATATCTCGTTCCTGCATAAGAGCCGCAATCGTAAGGGCAAGTAAACCATTCCCCCTCTCATTCGCTTTTAAAATCATATGGGCAAATCTTGGGTGCATCGGAAATCTTGCCATAAGTTTACCATGCTCGGTAATACGCCCTTCACTCTCAAGTGCGCCCAATGATCGTAAAAGCTCATTTGCTTTTGTAATGCCTACTGCTTCCGGTACATCAAGCCACTTTAATTTTGCCGCATCATTAATACCCCATAAAGCTAAATCAAGAGCAAGCGGAACCAAATCAACTTTCTTTATTTCCGGCTCGTTATATGCTTTTAACGCCCTATTCGCCGCCTCTGTCCACAGCCGAAAACATAATCCCTCTTCAAGTCTTCCGGCCCGGCCCGCTCTTTGATCGGCAGAAGCCTTTGAGACGGTCGATGTTTCAAGTCCGCTCATGCCACTTCTAACGTCGTAAAAAGAACTTCTTTTTAGCCCGCTATCAACAACAATGCGAATGCCTTCAATGGTCAGGCTGGTTTCGGCAATATCTGTGCATAGAACAATTTTTCTATATCCTTTAGGCGCGGGTGCAATCGCCAAATCCTGTTCTTTAAAGGATAACATGCCATATAACGGACAAATGATCACATTTTGTCCAAAACTCTTATCTTCAAGCTTCCTTTTTACCCTTTCAATTTCACCTGCACCTGGCAAAAACACAAGAATACTGCCTTTTTCCTTCTCAATTGCACGGGTAATTACCTGCACAACGTCCTCTTCAATATGACCTGAAATATTCTTATCTATATATCGATGTTCAACATCAAAGCTTCGACCTTTGCTACTTATGCATGGCGCATCGTTCATAAGTGCTGCCACACGTTCTCCATCAAGTGTCGCGGACATTACAAGAATTTTAAGATCATCCCGAAGCCCTTCCTGAATATCAAGACTAAGCGCAAGGCCCAGATCAGCCTCGACCGATCTTTCATGAAATTCATCAAAAATGATAAGGCCTATATCCTTAAGTTCAGGGTCGCTCTGTATTTTGCGAATAAGCACGCCTTCGGTGACTACTTCAATGCGGGTTTTAGGTCCGATTTTACTATCCATACGCACACGGTAGCCGACAGTTTCACCAATTTTCTCACCAATAATCTCAGCCATACGTTTCGCGGCAGCCCGCGCCGCAAGCCGTCTAGGTTCAAGCATAATTATTTTCTTATTATCCAGCCACTTTTCCTCAAGCAGTTCAAGTGGGACAATTGTTGTTTTGCCGGCACCGGGCGGCGCCTGCAAAACCAGATTGTCCTTTTCCAACAATGCCGTTTTTACTTTTGGAATTATTTCATAAATTGGTAATTTAATAATCATGCCTTATTGTTTAATATCGCTCAAAGTTAATGTAAATATTCTAATTAATTCGTTTAATTCAGCAAATCATTCTAAAATATTCTTTTAATAATGCATCAACAAAACAAATTTTCTTCTATTTTTGCCGTTTTAAACTTGCCTTTTTTGAAACCGCACTGTAGTTATAGCCCTTGGATACAGTTTATAGACTGCAGTAAATACGGGTTAAACCCTGTTTAACATAATCGTACGCTGCCGTTGTCTACAAAAATGCTGAGTATGAATCATAAGCAAATTTCTTTTTAAGAAATGTGGTTCGTATAGCTCGGTTTAGTGCGCTCAGAAGAATTATTTCTTCTGTGACAATAGTATGACAAACTTATAATTATAAGGAATTAAAGTTAAATGACCCATCAGGTGCCATTGAATAGTCGCGGACTGCCAAAATCTCAAGGTCTGTATAATCCTGAAAACGAACATGACGCCTGCGGCATAGGATTTCTTGCCAACATTAAAGGCAAGAAAAGTCATTCAATTGTAAAACAAGGTTTGCAAATTCTCGAAAATTTAACACACCGTGGAGCCGTGGGAGCAGACCCACTTGCCGGTGACGGCGCCGGAATTTTATTACAAATTCCTGATGCTTTTATGCAAGGCGAAACAAAAAAACTCAAAATTACCCTACCAAAGGTCGATGAATACGGCGTCCTGATGATTTTCTTGCCACACGAAAAAAAGACGCGTGAAAAAATAAAGAAAACATTTGAATCCCTAGTGGCACAAGAAGGTCAAGAATTCCTCGGTTGGCGCGACGTGCCGACTGATAATTCAAAATTCAGCGATAATGTTAAATCGACAGAGCCTTATATTGCTCAGGGATTTGTCGGAAAGTCCGATAAAATAAAAACAAATAGTGGATTTGAATTAAAACTTTATATCATCAGAAAGCAGCTTTCAAATATCGTCCACGAGATGGAAGAGGACACTAGTGCTTATTATGCCTGCAGTTGTTCAAGCCGTACGGTTCTTTACAAAGGCATGTTGCTCGCCGGGCAAGTCGGTGAATATTATACTGACCTATCCGA
>JAESUD010000338.1 GCA_016763335.1 Emcibacteraceae bacterium
AAGCTGAAAAGGTTAGTTTCAATGCATAAAAACGTGAATACAACCAAAAAAACATTCGACAAAATAGATGTCTATTTTTAAAATGTAATGAGTGAAAAGGAAACAAAATGATATTATTGTCGATCAAAGGCATGACCTGCGATAGCTGTGCCTCACACATCAAGAATACATTGGAAGCAATAGACGGTGTAAACAGGGCTGACGTTGAATTCTCATCATCCAGTGCTAATGTTGATGCTAATTCAACTATTACTACTAGCAAAGTTATAGATATAATAAGTGCTATTGGATACTCAGCTAAAGAGGATGCTGAGTTTACCAAACAGGCCGACGGCGAACAATTGCACGTAGCTATTATTGGAAGCGGATCAGGTGCCTTTGCGTGCGCAATTAAAGCTGCCGATGGTGGCGCACGTGTTACTATTATTGAAGGTGCTGAAGTAATTGGTGGATGTTGTGTTAACGTAGGTTGTGTTCCTTCAAAAATACTTATCAGAGCTGCACTGCTTGCCCAGCAACAACGCAATAATCCGTTCGATGGACTGGAAAACCATTCTCCGGTTTTAAACCGTGCAATGTTAACTCAACAACAAACCGCGCGGGTAGAAGAATTGCGCGCTGCAAAGTATCAAAATATATTGGAATCTAATTCTGCATTAAGTCTCGTTCGAGGATACGCAAAATTTAAAAACAACAACACACTAATTGTTGTTAAATCTGACGGAAGTGAAATTGTAATAAAAGCGGATCGTATTTTGATCGCCACGGGTTCAACTCCTACTATCCCACCTATTGACGGCTTATTCGGAACTCCTTACTGGTCGTCCACGGAAGCATTATTCGTAGATGAAACCCCCGAACGTCTTATTGTTATTGGATCTTCTGTTGTCGCATTGGAAATTGCCCAAGCTTATCAGCGGTTAGGCTCACAAGTAACAATACTTTCACGGCATACTCTGCTCTATAGTGAGGACCCTCAGCTAGGTGAAGCGTTAATGGCATCTTTAGAAAGAGAAGGAGTACGAGTACTTAATAATACTCAAGCTTCAAATGTATCATACAATGGGCAAGAATTTACTTTAGAGACAAATGCAGGCACGCTTAAAAGTGACCAGCTTCTGATTAGTACCGGACGCCATGCGAACACCGGCGGCCTTAATTTAGAAGCCGCAGGCGTATTAACTGGGCGCAGCGGCGAAGTATTAGTCAATGAACGCATGGAAACCAATGTACCAAACATTTACGGTGCTGGTGATTGCAGCAACATGCCACAATTCGTTTATGTGGCAGCAGCAGCGGGAAGTCGTGCAGGAATAAATATGACAGGAGGCGATGCGAAATTGGATTTATCCACCATGCCAGCGGTGATATTTACTGATCCTCAAGTGGCAACGGTTGGTTTGACCGAGATACAAGCAAAACTTCGAGGTATCAACACAGACAGTCGCGTTCTAGATATGGAAAATGTGCCAAGGGCATTGGCTAATTTTGAAACAGATGGATTTATCAGATTGGTGATTGATGCCGATACAAAAAGGATACTAGGCGCACAAATTCTTGCCCACGAAGGTGGGGAAATTATTCAGAGCGCAGCCCTGGCAATTCGTAACGAAATGACTGTTGATGATATTGCTGATCAACTCTTCCCATATTTAACGATGGTTGAAGGATTAAAGCTATGTGCACAAACTTTTGGCAAGGATGTATCACAACTTTCTTGTTGTGCGGGCTGACACTCAACATGAAAACATTTAAAAGATCAGACAGGAGTATATTGTAATGCGAACTAATATTTGCCCAACATGTGGTTGTTCATTGGTGCGGCTTGGCATTTCAGATCAGCAAGCAGAGCAAATGACTTTTAAGAATATCCGATACTTCTTTTGTTGCCAGGGCTGTATGGATATTTTTCAGAAAAACCCTGAACCATTTGTCAAAGAGATTGCCGACATGCACGTTTGCCCAGTGTGTTTGGCCGAGAAGCCAACCGCCTTTACAGTGTCTCTGAATCATGAGGGTCAGAAGATTCATTTTTGTCGTTGCACGTTTTGTATGGATGCTTTTCAAAAAAAACCGGAATATTACCTTGACCGATTGGCCGGAAAGACAAACTTCAAGGGTCTGTTTGACATTCTGGAAGGGGCCTGTTGTCACTGATGTATGCTGACTTTTGAACCACAGTGATAATTTTTCGGAGCTAGGGAGATAAGGGCATTTTTAGGGCTGTTCGAAGTAATAGAGTTTAATTAACTTTGGATAATATAGCCAGATTCTGTATTGGTGTTATTTCACAGATGGCCGTATCGGGCCATTAATTATTTTATGTTTGAAAAAGGGAAGTTATTGTGGTTGTTATTACCATATACTAGGATATCGATCCTATTCATTTCTCTAATTATAACGTTGTTTTACAACATCTTTTCACACTAAATTTTTTTTGAACCAAACAGCAAGTAATGTTGGTTGCGAGCCCCCGCAACCAATATAAAAGCCAGTAACAACAATATGTTGCTGGCTTTTCTTGTTTATATAATATGTTACTAAAAACAGCTCTGGGCACCAATTAGACAACATCTGAAATGCAAGATAAGGAAACAAACTTCAACTAGACAGAACAAATTCTAGCCACGGCGGTTTTAACTGACTGCTAAGTACTAAATCCTATTTGCAAAAGCAAGCTTGCTCGCCGCGTAGTTCTTCAAGGACAATGCGTATCTTTTTTTCGGCACCATAGTTTCTACGGGTTGCATAGCGTATGTCCTCAAACGTTTTTTCGGCATTACTGGCCTTGCCAAATTTTATAGAGTGTTTACATGTCATCTTCGGTCCGCAGCTCACTACGATGAAACAAAAACACTCTCTTATGCAATACCCTTAATTAGTCCAACTTGGTCTGACGGGATACAGTAATTTCTATCAATCAGAACGTGCGCTGTAGAGGGCACAGGAATCTCTCATGCCCTCTTTGATCCAGTTCTATAAGCTATCTATTTTAATAACTCTTTCAATATCAATCACATAAAGCCATCCAGCCGTTTTCTGACCAGTTCGGGCGTTCTCTGAGATAATATTGATAGCGTCATCAACCAATTGTTCGTCACATACCAATTCCAGCTTGATCTCTGAAGTGACTTTTGTTCCCATTTCAACAGAATATTGCTGTTCCTGATCGTCCAGAGCTTTCAACATTCCAAGCACATCAACAACTGATATATATTTATGCCCGGCTTGTTTGAGGGCATGTACGACATCGGATACCCTGTTTCGGTGAATAAACGCTTTTATTTCTTTCATGATAGAGCCTCACTATTGGTTGTTTCATTGGACTTGTTAAATTTGGTTTCCATCCACTCGTAGATAACGGGTAGTAACACCAAAGTCAGAAATGTGGATGTTATGAGACCGCCAACAACGACCGTTGCTAAAGGCCTTTGGGTCTCAGCACCGACGCCGCTTGACAAAAGCATTGGAACTAGTCCTAGGATTGCTACGCTAGCCGTCATTAAAACAGGCCTTAAACGTAATTCAGTTCCTCGCCTTACAGCATCATGCACACTCATACCCTTGTCTCTAAGTTCATTAATGAAACTGACAAGCACGATGCCATTTAACATAGCAACACCAAAAACAGCGATAAAACCAATCGCTGAAGGTACGGATACATATTGGCCGGTAATGAACAAACCAAACAATCCGCCCGCCGTAGCAAATGGTACATTGGCAATGATAAGTGTGGCAAATCGTAGAGAGTTAAAAGCCGTATACAGCAAAACAAATATGAAGAAGATGGTCAGTGGCACAATAATAGAAAGGCGCGTTAAAGCTCTTTGCTGGTTTTCAAAGGCCCCACCCCATTCAATCCAGTAACCTGTGGGTATGTTCACTTGGTTTTCAATCGCCTGATTGGCATCTTGAACGAAACTATCTACATCTCGTCCTTGGACATCCATTTGGATAACAGCATATCGTTGCAATTGTTCCCTGCGCACAAAAGAGTATCCTTCAGCAACGCTGACATCTGCTACATCGGAGAGGGCTACTATTGCTCCCCCTGATGTACGCATTGGAATGTTTTTAATTGCTTCAATTGATGATTTCGAAGCGTCTTGAAGTCTGGCGGTAATATCAAAACGTTTTACACCATCAATTAGAGTGCTAACGGGTTCATTACCAATACCGCTGCGAACAATATCGAGAACCTCATCGGCGTTCATTCCATATCTTGCAAGGGCCAACCTATTAACTCGAATTCGGATTTGCGGCTTACCAATGTTTGCTTCAAGTGATAAGTCAGCTACACCGTTAACTTCGGCAACAACATCCTTAATTTCGCTGCTTAAGTTATCAAGAACCGCTAAATCTTCGCCGTAGAGTTTAATAGCCAATGTTGCTCTAACACCAGAAATAAGTTCTTCAACGCGCATCTGAATGGGTTGAGTGAAAGCAATAACAGCCGTTGGAACAACCACCTCAAGATTTTCGCGCATGGCTTCAGCAAGTTCTTCAATCGTACGATCAGTATCCCAAGTGTCTAACGGTTTTAATGCTGTATATATCTCCATATAATTTACGTCGGCGGTTTCTCCTTTTTCAGCTCGTCCAATCATTGCAATGGTTGTTTCCACTTCTGGAAACTTGTTTAAAGCAATTTCAATATCTTTTGATATTTTTATTGATTGGTCGAGTGAAGTGGACGGTATCGATGTTACTCGCCACATGATGGAGCCTTCTTGAAGTTGCGGCATAAATTCTTTTCCAAGAAATGGAAAAAGCATTAAGCTTGCGAGCAACAGTCCGGTAGCACTACACACCACAATCTTTTTATGATCTAGCGACCATCCAAGGAAAGGTATGTAGTGTTTTTTAATCCATGCCACCAAGAAGGTATCCTTTTCTTCCTTTGGCTTTAAAATCAACGCTGCCAGGACAGGAATGATAGTCAATGTTAAAATTAAAGAACCAGCCATGGCAAAACTGATATTAAATGCCATCGGCTTGAACAATTTACCTTCCAAACCCTCAAGACTAAACAATGGTAAAAAGACTACTATAATGATTAAAATTGCGAAAGAGATTGGGTTTGCTACTTCTCTGGCCGCTTCTAAAACGGCAGCAGTCCTATTTACTTTTTCTCCCATTTCTCTTCTCTCCGACATAACCCTGAAGGAGTTTTCGACCATTACTACAGCACCATCGACCATCATACCTATGCCAATAGCAAGTCCTGCCAATGACATTAGATTGGCTGACAATCCTGCCTGCTCCATGAAAATGAACGCTATCAACATTGCTAAAGGGAGTGCGGTTATAACCACAAACGCCGATCTAATTTCACCAAGAAACAAGAATAAAATAATAGCAACAAGTATCGACCCTTCTATAAGAGCATTTACGGCTGTTGAAACTGCTTTTTCGACCAATTCCGTTCTATCATAGATCGGTAAAATCTTTACGCCGTCTGGCAAGGTTTTTTCAGCAATTAAAACCTTTTCTTTCACCGCGTCTACGACATTTTTTGCGTTCTCCCCCATTCGTGATAATGCCATACCCAACACAACTTCTTTGCCGTCACGTGTGACCGCCCCAAAGCGTAATGCGGGTGCTTGCTTAACTATAGCAACATCCTTTAGATAAACGGGTGTACCATCGTCAGCCTTGATAACAATGTTACCAATATCGGTCTCGTTTTCAACAAGACCCAATCCACGAACTAGATACTGTTCTGGCCCCTGGTCAATATATTGACCTCCGACTTGCCTGTTATTAGATTCAATCGTCTCCATAATGTCACGGTAACGAAGCTTGTACTTTATGAGTTTAAGGGGATCAATTTGGACTTGATATTGACGTTCTTGACCACCCCAAGACATCACATCATCTACTCCTTTCGCCGTACGCAAAATCAAGCGAATTGACCAATCTTGTAAAGTTCTCAAGTCCATATCACTAGCGGCGTTTTCTATGGCTTCATCTGCGCGTTCGACCGTATACCAAAACACTTGACCAAGACCCGATGTATTAGGCCCCATTTCTGGCGTACCGTAACCTTCGGGTATTCTATCGCCGACTTCTGCTAATCGCTCCATAACAAGACGACGAACAAAATATATGTCCATATCATCTTCAAAATAGACGGCTACATAAGAAAGTCCAAAAAGACTAACGGAACGAATTTCTTGGACCCCCGGCAAACCGGCCATGCCGGATTCCACCGGAAAAGTTAGAAGTTGTTCAACATCTTCCGCGGCTAAGCCTGGCGATTCTGTGTAGATATTGACCTGTACAGGTGTAACATCTGGAAAAGCATCAATGGGCACTTCGTTTATTGCCCTAAACCCCAATGCAGCAATCACAGCAAAAACGATGATTACCAAGAATTTATATTGCAGCGAATTTTCAACAAGTTTATTTAACATTTTTATATCCTTTTAATCGTCATCGCCAATCTTGGATTTCAAGATGAGAGACTTTATGAGAAAGATTTGGCTAGATACGATTTGGTCACCTTGACGGATACCAGAAAGAATTTCGGTCCACCCTCCCAAACTTCTGCCAGTCTGAACGGCAACAGGATGTAATTCTTCGCCTTCTAATTTAAATACAACTTCCTCTCCATAAAGGATGGTTAATGAATCTTTAGGGACCGCGAGTGCTTTCGAACTTTCTCCGGTTTGAATTGCGATATTTACAAACTCACCCGAATGAAAATTATCCAATTTATTATCAAACTCAACGCGGACAGACATTGTACGACTTTCTTCATCAACGATATGATGAACCTGTATCACTTTTCCTTGAATTTGAGTTTGATCTCTAATAACAGTTGCGCCAACACCCAACTCAATTCCAACAGCCTTATTTGGCGGCAACTGAGCTTCAACCCAGATACTTTCCTCATTTGCAATTTTCATCAAAAGTTCACCTACTTCAACGAATTGACCAACCACAAAATCATCTTGAATAATTGTTCCCGACATCATTGAATACAAATCATATAGACCAGAGGCCAGTGATGCATCATCGCTATCTATGATTTCCTGAGTTTGAGCTTCAGTTAATCCAAAAGCCATCACTCTGGCCATTGCTTGCTGCGCTTTTACTTTTGTTTCAAGAAAACGTTGTGCGGACACTATATCGCTACCTAAATTTTGAACGCGCTGCCATTCTCTTTGTGTTAACCTCAAATTACCTTGGGCTTCCGCCATTTCGACACTTGAAATTGTGACCAGTTTTTGGTTTTTCGCAACAATATCGCCCATTTTTACGTGACGATCTATTATCTGTCCTGAAATTCTTGATGTAATTTGTGAGGAAGTATAAGAATTTTCTCTTACTTCCCCGGGGGCGTTAATTGTTTCGGTGAGAACTTGTTCTTCAACAAGTGATAAGACAACGCCATTCTTCCTTCGTTCCTCTTCCGACATGCGAACGAAAGTGATTTCCTCTTCATGTTCCTCCTCTTGTGCAAGGGCAACATTGGAGTTAGCGTAAGGTATCATGTTTGGTAATATCGCAGCGACTAAGCCTACCAGTATTAACAAAGTTACATAGTTTATTTTTTTCATTTTCATTTTCATTCTCATTGTATTTTCTCCAGCCATACGTCAAAGGTGTTGCTGGCATTTTGCCAAGCAAACCAAGCATTCCATAGTCTGCCGTTAAGCTCGATGGATGTATTTTCGACTTCGAAGGTTTGATTAAGTTGAATAAGATAGTCTACAGCACTTATTTCTTGTGCTTCAAAGAGCCTCTTAAGCAGGTCCCGCTGTTCACTTAACGGCATTACCCCTTGCTTACTCCACTCGCTCCACGCACTGGCTGCTGATTGGTACCTGTTTATAGTCGCGTCAAGTCTGGCTCTTACCTTGTTCTCAATAACAAAATAATCTTGCTCAGCTTGATTTAAATCTGCCCCTGAAGC
>JAESUD010000033.1 GCA_016763335.1 Emcibacteraceae bacterium
AAATTATTTGGAATTTTTAAAACACTTCCCTGATCTGTCGCGGCATATTCGGCGTATCCGCCGCCGGGGAGTAAGGCACAGACTTCATCGCCGGCTTTCCAACTGGTTACATTTTTACCGACCCGTTCAATAACACCGGCACATTCAAGGCCAAGAATAGGTGACGCATCGGTTGGTGCAGGGTAGAACCCTTTTCTTTGAACAATGTCGGGGCGGTTAATGCCGGACGCCGCGATTTTTATCAAAACCTGATTTACTGTAATTTCCGGTATTGGACAGGATATAATTTCAAGCATTTCCGGTCCGCCGAACTTTTTGATATTGACTGCTTTCATAAATTATTCCTGCTTAAAAGCTAATTGACACTGTCTTTGATTTATAGACAATAGAGAGTTAAACACATAGGCGATAATTAAAAGAAGATAAAATGGACGACGAAGAACTTGATATTCCAAAGGGATCAATTCTTATGCAGCTCATGCAGGAAGATTTATCGGTTCATAGCCGTGAGGTGCTAAAAAAAAGAGTTGAGGCTCTCAAGTCAGAAATTGAGCGTGCGAAAATAGAAATGACCAATAAAAAAACTGCCCACGCGGACGCGGACAGTTTATTCAAATAATTATGCCTGATTTAAGCGGCGTCTTCTTCGATTATTTTTTTAATTTCGGTGGTCTTTTTAATTTTGATTGTCCGCGGTTTTAGATGGTCGGGAATTTCACGCTGAAGATCAATCATCAATAAACCATTTTCAAATACCGCACCAAGGACTTTGATAGTGTCGGCTAGTCTGAAATGGCGAGTAAAGGCGCGCTTTGCGATGCCGCGGTGAAGAAAGCGGTCGCTATCAACTTCTTCGTCATTACCATCAGCCGTTATAGCGAGAACGCCGTTATCAAGTTCGATATTCAGATCATCTTCGTTAAACCCGGCAAGGGCCATGGTGATGCGGTAATCATCGTCATTGATTTTTTCAATATTATAAGGCGGGTAGGAAACATCGTTATTTCCAATGGCATTTTCAAAAATGCGGCTCATTTGATCAAAACCGATTGTTGATTTTAATAGGGGAGTTAAATCTAGTGCTCTCATTTTAATATCCTTTTATGTTTCAAGCGATATATCCCGCAATTGTCAATTGACCAATTGCATGGATTTAAGTTTAAATTATGTAAGGTTACTTTTTGTCCCAATTGGCAACAAATCGTTCGACCTTACGTTATTATAGATATTACAAGATTTTTCTTTTTCAATATGTAAAGGTGATATTAATATTTTTATTATAAAAAAATAGTAGGCATTAATAGACTGAGGACAATATGTTTAAAGATTTCATTATGGATGACGGAACGCTTAGATCAAAACTTCTTGATGAACTTTACCATGAGGCGCTTGACCTTAGCCGTTCTATTGCTGAATATTTTCAATGTAATAAAATAGGGAATATTAAATCAGTTCCTTCCGATTTAATGAGTTTTTATTCTCTTGAATGTAACCGGATGACGGCTGGTGTAATGCAGGCAATGTCATGGTGTTTGATGCAAAAAGGTGTGCGCTCAGGCGAAATTACATATGAAGAAGCGGCAGAAAAGCATAGCAGACTGACTGATAATGATCTTTTTGATAACCAGATAGGCTGTGAAACAGAGGCATTTCCTAAAGATTTCGTGATTTATTCAGAGCGTGCCCGTGTTTTATATGACCGTATTGTCAGGCTAGACAGAATTCTTTATGACACGCCGACGGCCAAAGGAAATCCCGTTCATGGTCTTATGGATAAAATTGAAAAAATATAAGTTTAGGAAATAAAAAAGGCCTCCTTTAAAAGGAAGCCTTAATTGCAAACATATATTAAAAATATTGTTTTATTTGGATAATTTAAAGTTGGCAAAGCGTTTGTTAAACTGTGCAACGCGGCCTTTATCCTGAACCTTTTTAGAACCGCCAACCCATGCTGGGTGCGATTTTGGGTCAATATCAAGTGTTAATGTCTCACCTTCTTTGCCCCAAGTTGAGCGTGTTTCATAACTAGTACCATCAGTCATCGCTATTGTAATCGTGTGGTAGTCTGGGTGAATGTCATTTTTCATTTTCAAAAACTTTCGTAATCTGGCTCATCTGAGCAAATTTGTTGCGACTATATACCGAAGAGATCGGGCGAGTGCAAGAGACAATATGGTTTTTTAGTACATTTCCCCTTAAAAAGCGAAAATTATTTATCTTTCGTTGTGAGAGATGCTGCTTCCTGCTATATCCCTCTGCAATTATATTGTAAATTTGATAAAATTAAATTCAGGGCTTTTTATGGCTGACAGTACCAATATTAAACGAAACGGAAATAAAGTTGACGACGCCCCAAAAAGAAAAGTGAGCGAAATCAAATTATTATGGCAGTTTTTATCGCCTTATAAAAAAACTATTATATTTGCGCTTATGGCTTTGGTTGTAGCGGCCGGTGCAACATTGGCCATTCCGTTGGCGATACAGGAAATCATTGACCAGGGGTTTAATTCCGAGCGTGTTGATATCATCAATCTTTATTTTATATCGTTGATGGGGGTTGTGGTGGTGCTGGCCTTTGCCACGTTTGCCCGTTATTATTTTGTAACATGGCTCGGCGAGCGAGTCGTTACCGATATAAGACTTCAAGTTTATGCTAAGGTATTAACCCTAAGTCCGACATTTTTTGAAGAAAACCGTTCGGGTGATATTTTATCCCGCCTTAATTCCGATACAACCGTGATCCAGTCTGTTGTTGGCTCTACGGCCTCTGTTGCGCTTAGAAATGTTATAACCATGTTTGGTGGCCTAGGATTAATGTTTTATACCAACTGGAAACTGACCAGTTACATGTTTCTTGTGTTGCCGCTGATTGTGGTGCCGTTAATTGTATTAGGGCGTCAGGTTAAGGGGCTGTCTAAAACCTCGCAAGAAAAAATTGCTGATGCCAGTGCTGTTGCCAATGAAACAATTGGTGCGGTGCAAACGGTTCAATCATATACTCAGGAAGAATTTGAAAATAAGCGTTATTCCGGTTACATCGAAAGCGCATTTGATATGGCTATTAAACGCACGCGGGTGCGGGCGATATTAACATGCCTTGTTATTTTTCTGGTTTTTGGCGCTATTGATCTGGTTCTATGGCTCGGCGCACATGATGTTATGTCGGGGGTTATGACTGGCGGCGAGCTGGTGGCATTCGTTGGTTTATCCGCGTTTGTTGCCGGGGCGATGGGTTCCTTATCGGAAGTTTACGGTGAATTACAACGTACCGCTGGTGCAGCGTCGCGCTGCATTGAAATTATCGCTACAGAATCCGATGTTAAAACACCGGATAATCCAACAAAATTTCCGATCCCGGCTAAAGGATATCTCAAGTTTGATAATGTTAGTTTTAACTATCCGTCGAGGGCGAGCCAAACAATTTTGGGTGATTTCAACCTTGAAGTAAAAGGCGGTGAAACAGTGGCGATCGTCGGCCCGTCCGGTGCTGGAAAAACCACTGTTTTTCAATTGTTACAGCGTTTTTATGACCCGCAAAAAGGGCAAATCCTTATTGATGGTGTTGCCCTTACGGACGCGGATCCGGTTGACGTTAGAAAGCAGCTTGGTGTGGTTAGTCAGGAAAGTATGATTTTTGCCGCGTCAATTACAGAGAATATCCGATACGGAAATCAAGACGCAACGGACGAAATGATCGCTGCCGCGGCCAAGGCAGCCCGGGCCGATGAATTTATCGAGCGCTTGCCGGAAGGAATGGATACTTTCCTTGGGGAACGCGGCATGCGTCTTTCTGGTGGTCAACGCCAACGGATTGCCATTGCCCGCGCCATATTACAGGACGCACAGATTTTACTGCTTGATGAAGCGACATCGGCGCTTGACGCGGAAAATGAAAAACTGGTTCAGGCGGCACTAGAAAAAATGATGCAAAATAAAACCACCCTCATTGTTGCCCACCGTTTAGCCACGGTGCTTAAGGCTGACCGCATTGTGGTTATGGACCACGGCAAGATCGTTGAAAGCGGTACCCACAACGAACTTATTAAAAATGACGGCCTCTACGCTCATCTTGCGGGATTACAGTTCGGGGTATAAAGCGTTAATTTCAGCGACTAGACAATCAAGAGCTTCCGTTAAGTTCTGTTGTTCAAAATGACCATATCCAAGGGCAAAGCCGTGCCAGGGTTTTGTGTCAGTTTGATGGGGTAGGTAGAATGATTTTTCCTCTAATGATTCTAACAGTCTTTTTGGCATTTTTTTAAATGATAAAAAGGCATGGATGCCGCTATCAAGGCCGGAAACTTTAATGCCGTCTGGTAAGTTGGCTAATTTTTCACGAAC
>JAESUD010000339.1 GCA_016763335.1 Emcibacteraceae bacterium
ATTGGTTATTTTTGTTTATGGAAAAGAATTTTTCAGTAGAAAAAACAGATAATATTGAGTGGGAATTTTTTGTAATTTATGAGCGCTGTAGTTAGGGCTTATCCCAAGTGATTGGTAATGGTAGCATCATTTTTCTCTGATGTTGTCATTTTTATTTTTTCAGCTATCGCGTGGTCGGCGAGGGCCGTAATTATAAGACATTCGGAAACTTTTTCACCATGACACTGGAATATCATCCGCTGCATCTCTTTTTCCATTATAGATAGGACTCTAATCTTCTTTTGGATATTTTCTAGATTATTTTTAGCGATCTTGTCCACTTCTGCGCACGTATGATTAGGCTGATCTGAAAGCGCTAATAAGTCACGAATATCATCGAGTGTGAAACCTAACGCACGGCTGTGTCGGATAAACATTAGGCGCTTTATATGGGAATTTCTATACATACGACGATTGTTATGGGCTCTGATAGCAGTAGGCATCACCCCAATTTGTTCATAATAGCGGATTGTCGGCACTTTACTATCAGTGCGCTTGGCAAGTTCGCCGATCATAAATTCTTCTGTCATTTTCAAAACTCCTCTTGCTCCTACAGTTACTATAGCATGTATATTTGACGTATCAATAAAATAAGTGATTCGGTAAGCTTTATGGCAGATAATTGTGGGTGTGAAATAACTCAAAAATTTGACGGTTCTTCAAAGGAATATAAACGTATTCTTGTGATTATTATTGCTATTAATTTAGTTATGTTTTTTGTAGAAGTAATAGGTGGTATTTCCTCAAGGTCGGTGGCACTTCTCGCCGATTCTCTTGATTTTCTGGGAGACACAACGACGTATACTATCTCCCTTCTAGTGATTGGACTATCTTTAGCGACAAGAGCTAAAGCTGGAATGTTTAAAGGAATATCTCTTTAGTTGTTGCAACCTGGGTGCTAGGAACTACAGCTTACCGAATAATGTATATCGAGGTGCCTGAACCAATGACAATGGGGGCAGTAGGAATTGTGGCATTCGGGGCAAACGTTTTAAGTGCTTTATTGCTACTTCGTTATAAAGACGGAGATTCAAACGTAAGGTCCGTGTGGTTATGTAGCAGAAACGATGCAATTGGCAACCTTGCGGTGGTTATCGCCGCATCTGGCATCGCTGCTAGCGACACTGCTTGGCCGGATTTGATCGTTGCTTTTGTTTTAGCTGGTCTATTTTTAAACTCTGCAGTTCAAATTATACGACTGTCAAGGGCGGAACTTAAACTGAGTGCGATAGGATGAATAGATTTTTATGATCAGTGATTTATACATTAGTGACAACCTTTAATATGAAAAAATATATTAATATATTATTGCTTACTATCTTCGTTGTTGGGGCAACAGTTGATATTGCTGTCATTGATACTGTTGAATTTCAACATGAGCAGATTGAAGGAACTCCACAAAAATTATCATCAAACGTTGAACAAGAGACAAATATCGATAAAGAACTGCATTGTGCAGACCACTGTTTACACCATCTAATTCCAATCACTATATTAGATATAAAACATACGGTTGAATTGAATGTTAAAGGTATCTCTTTTGGCAATTACACTATGATCTCTTTGCTATCCAAGCCATCTACACCTCCTCCTCTTTACCAACTCTCGTAGATAAATGCTCTAAGAAAAATTAGAGAAAAATAAACTTTTAAACAATGAGAGTAAACCGTATGAGAACCGTACGTAATTCCATATTTAGTGTGTCGATAATTAGTATCTGCATGTCAATTATTCCAGTGTCTTTTGCACAAGAAGCAGCTAAAAGACCCGTATTACACGAATTTATTACCCAAATATTGGAGGGACACCCCTCACTATTATCAACCGAAGCTAGCCTGAGAGCCGTCGAGGCGCGTGCTCAAGGGAAAGCACGATCAATTTATAATCCCGAAATAGAAATCGGCTACGTAAATAATCGAGACAGAGATAAAGAGATTGGTATCTCCCAGACCATTGATTGGTCGGGAAAACGACGTGCTCGATCTAAAGTAGGACGTGCGGAAGTTGCAGCATCCAAATCGGTGTATTTTCTAGTAAAGAAAGACCTGATCACGGAGATGCTGCAAAGTTTGACTGAATATCAAACGGCATTAAAAATTTATAAAGTGGCAGAAGACCGAACCAGTTTAAGCGAGGACTTTTTGAAACTCGCTCAAAGAAGAAATTTGGCTGGTGAACTTCCACGATCTGAGCTTTTAACGGCGATGTTGGCACTTTCTGAATCTCAAGCAGTAAAAAATAAAGCATCTAGCGAATTGTCACAATCTAAAGAAAACTTAATTGCTTTGGTGGGTGAAGATCGCGAGGTATGGCCAAACTTAAGCGGAATACCTGTTGCTAATGATGCGCTTACATTTGTAGATGACATCGAGACCTTGCCAGAAATAGCTTTAGCAAGAAATCAGATAGAAATTTCCAAAGCGCAGATAAATGTAGCAAGATCAGAGCGAAAGCCTGATCCGACAATAGGAGTAGCTATTAGGCAGGAAGGTGGAGGATCACGTTTTGATGCTGAACCACGCCACACCTCGGTCGGTCTAAAATTATCTCTGCCAATTCCTATTTGGAATAGCTACAAAGCTGAAGTGCGAGCTTCAGGGGCAGATTTAAATCAAGCTGAGCAAGATTATTTTGTTATTGAGAACAAGGTCAGAGCCCGACTTGACGCGACTATAAATAGGTACCAGTCAGCAGCCAGTGCTTGGAGCGAGTGGAGTAAGCAAGGGGCAATGCCGTTAAGTGAGCAGCGGGACCTGCTTAAGAGGCTATTAGAAGCACAAGAAATAGGTGCTGTAGATTATCTTATCCAACTTAATCAAACCTTCGAAGTCGAAAACACATCCATCGAGCTTAACGGCAGATTATGGAATGCTTGGTTTGCTTGGCAAAATGCCAGCAACACCTTTGACGTATGGCTGGAGAAAATACAATGAGAATGAGAATGAAAATGAAAAAAATAAACAACGTAACTTTACTGATACTTTCAGGTTTAATAATTGCAATATCATCAAACATAATACCTTACGCTAACTTCAATGTTGCCCTCGCACAAGAGGAGGTACATGAAGAAGGTGAAGAAGAAATTATCTTAACTGCTGAACAAATTCTCAGTGCTGGTATTACCACTAAAACTATGATGTTAGACAGTATAGAAAAAAGCCTTCAAACCACGGGTGAAGTTAAGGCCAATGAATACGAGTCTGTTTTGATTACGCCCCGTATTTCTTCTATAGTCATTGATAGGCACTCCCGCTTAGGAGAGAGAGTTAATAAAGGCCAACTTCTTATAACTTTATTTAGCGTTGAGATGGCCAGTTCCCAGTCAAAATTTATAAATGCTTCGCAGGAATGGGATCGGGTTAAAGAATTAGGTAGAGATATTGTTTCAGCTAAACGTTTTGTACAGGCAGAAACGGATTATCGTGAAATTCTTGCCCGACTAATGGCCTATGGTATGTCCAATAGTGATATAGACAAATTATATAAAACAAGCACCCTAGATAAACCAGGTGAATACGAATTGTATGCCTCTAAAAGTGGCACAATTTCATCAGATGACTTCTTAATTGGTGCGATGGTCGACGCGGGTACAATACTATTTAAGATTATCAACGAAGAAACAGTTTGGATTGAAAGTCCCCTTCCTTCAAGTCAGTTTGAAGACGCTTTTAACGCAACAAGAGCGATAATTAAAATTGATGAGTTTGTTGGAGAAGCGCGTGTTATTTCCGCAGGTGAAACTGTTGATGAAGCAACACGTCGCCGTAACATCAGGCTAATTATTGAAAATGCGGATCATAAGCTACACCCGGGACAATTCGTTGATGTAGAATTTTTAAGTCCTGGTAGTAATCAGGGTTTAATTGTGCCGAAAGATGCAGTGTTACGATCTTCTGATGGTGATTGGCTTCTTTTTGTTCAAGATGAGGATGGTGGGTTTCTCCCGCGTGAGGTCGAAATTTTAAATTCTTCAGGTGATCAATATGAAGTTTCTGGTGTAGTAGTAGGCGAAAGCATTGTCATTACTGGTGCCTTCTTTATTCAATCTGAACTCGCTAAAAGCGGTTTCAGTGTTCACAACCATTAAAGGATGCACACATGTTAAATAAGTTAATAGATTTTGGCATTATAAATAGATTTTTAGTGCTCTTGGCTACGCTCGTTTTAATAGCTTCGAGTGTCATAATACTGCCGAGCATTAACCTTGATGCTTTCCCTGATGTAACTAACGTACAAGTAACCATTAATACTGAAGCAACGGGCCTTGCAGCAAAAGAAGTAGAACAGCTAATTACTTTTCCAGTTGAAGCTGTAATGTATGCTTTGCCTGATGTGGAGGAAGTCAGGTCCATTTCAAAATCCGGGTTGTCCGTCATCACTGTTGTGTTTAAAGAGGGTACTGATATTTATTTTGCGAGGCAATTAGTCTTTGAAAAATTGCAATCCGCTAAAGAAGATATTCCTGCAGGTGTAGGAGTGCCGGAAATGGGGCCTAATACTTCTGGTCTTGGTCAAGTCTTTCAATATGCATTGCTGTCGGAAGACAGCGGTAAATACGATGCGATGGCTTTAAGAAGCTTAAATGATTGGGTCGTGAAATTATTGCTTATGCCGATTGAAGGTGTAACGGAAGTTTTGTCATTTGGCGGAGAAGTTAGACAGTATCAAGTGCAAGTTAATCCTGAAAATTTACTTAATTATAATCTAACTGTTGCTGGAATAATTGAAGCGATCGAAAATAATAACAAAAATGCTGGTGGTTGGTATATGGATCGCGGCAATGAACAACTTGTTATTCGCGGTGTTGGTTGGATACGAGGTGAAGAAGACGGCTTATCAGATATTGCCAATATTCCTCTGAAAGAAAAAGACGGTAGCGTCGTGTATGTATCAGATGTTGCTCGCGTGGAATTTGGTGGTGAAATACGCCAAGGAGCTGTTACGATGACGCGTCGTTCAGGTGATAAAATTGAGGTCTTGGGCGAGGTGGTTACAGGAATTGTTCTGAAGCGCCTAGGTGCTAACACTAAACTTACTATTGATAGTATCAAGGAAAGACTGCCCATCATTCAAGCTGCCCTGCCTGATGGTGTAACTATTGAATCCGTATATGATCAAGCAGATTTGGTTTCTAAAGCGGTGAGTACGGTTACGCAAGCTCTGATACAAGCGTTTGTGTTAATCGTTATCGTCTTATTTCTGTTTCTTCTCAATATCCGCGCTGCTGGACTGGTCTTATTATCAATACCTTTATCAATATTGATGGCGTTATCTGTTATGTCCATCAATGGTATCTCGGCAAACTTAATGTCTTTAGGGGGTATGGCAATAGCCATAGGCATGATGGTTGACGGCTCTGTGGTGATGATGGAAAATATTTTTAGTCATCTAACTAGAAGGCATCCGAGTAAAATTATTGGTCAAGAAAGTCATGGCTTAAGATTGGTTATCCAAGAAGCGTCCCGTGAGATTGGAAGGCCCGTGTTCTTTGCTGTGATGATCATAATCGTTGTATTTGCTCCTTTATTTAGTCTCGAAGGTGTGGAAGGTAAATTATTCCAACCTATGGCCTTGTCTATTGTGCTCACGATGCTAGGGTCTTTGATTGTTGCCTTGCTTATTTTGCCACCATTAGCAACTTACTTATTTAAAAATGGGGTAAGGGAAAAAGATAACAAGCCTTTGAAATGGATGGAAACTCATTATAGGCGCATCCTGATTTGGGTTCTGGGCAATTCAAAAAAAGTAATGATTACTGCGGGTGCAATTTTTTTATTATCCCTAAGTCTTGTCCCGTTCTTAGGCACTGAGTTTGTTCCTGAATTAGAAGAAGGTACTTTGAATATTCGCGTGACATTGGCACCTTCTACATCACTTAAAACAGCCGTAGATATAGCGAAAATTTTGGAAGCTAAATTAATAAAATTTCCTGAAGCCTTATTCGTATCAAGTCGCATCGGCCGCGCGGAATTAGGAGGTGATCCTGAACCTGTTTCAAATATTGAACTGCTTGTGGGCGTTAAAGAAGTTGACAAATGGGAATCTGCTACAAATAGGCAAGAACTACAACAACTCATGGAACAAGAAATGTCCGTTTTTCCTGGTCTATTATTTTCTTTTTCTCAACCAATCGCCACACGTGTTGATGAACTGCTATCCGGCGTTAAAGCAGAATTGGCCATAAAATTATTTGGCCCTGATCTAGACATCTTAGCCAGTAAAGGAAAAGAAATTGAAACTTTGGTGAAATCTATAAGTGGAACACGAGATGTTGCAATGGAGCAAGTAACGGGCGAGGCACAACTTGTAATTACACCAAATCGCGACCTTGTTTCTCGTTACGGCCTTTCTGTAGGTCAAGTCATGGATTTAGTCTCTAATTCCATAGGTGGTAAAGCTGCAGGACAAGTCATACAAGGAAATGAAAGATATGATATTTACGTACGTCTAGATAAGGAGTTTCGTAAAGATGTTGAAACAATTTCAAATCTTACTCTAATTTCAATTAACGGTGCTTGGGTAAGATTAGGTGATATCGCAGATGTTAGTATCCAAGATGGACCTACGCAAATTCGCAGGGATAATGTTCAACGTCGCGTCGTGATCCAGAGTAATGTTGAAGGCCGAGATATGGGCAGCTTGGTTGCGGAACTGAGTAGTCGAATTGAGGCTGAAATAGATTTACCAGCGGGTTATGCCGTAGAATTCGGGGGTCAATATGAAAATCAGCAACGTGCTCAAGCTAAACTGATGATTGTCGTTCCAATATCAATGGCTCTAATTTTATTATTGCTCTATTTTGCATTTGGTTCGATGAAACAAGCTTCTCTCATAATGCTGAATGTTCCAATGGCTCTCGTTGGTGGCATAGTGGGTCTTTTTATAAGCGGGCAATATTTATCTGTACCAGGCTCTATTGGCTTTATCACTTTATTTGGCATTGCTATCTTAAATGGTGTCGTCTTGGTCAATTCGTATAATGAACGATTATCTAGAGGAGAAAGCATCTTTGATAGTGTGTTAGAAGGTACTGTTTCTAGGTTGCGACCCGTATTAATGACAGCAATCACAAGTATGCTTGGTCTAATTCCTCTACTTATTGCCACGGGAGTAGGGTCTGAAATACAGAGACCTTTAGCGACTGTCGTTGTAGGTGGAATTATCACGAGCACGTTGCTTACATTGATATTATTACCTGCAGTTTACAATAGATTTATGCAACATGATTTTGAGCAAGATTAGCGATAAACAAGTCTCCGGAGGAGCGCTGTGCTCCTCCGAGATATTATATTTTAGATACAAAAAACTAAAAAATTAATCCAATTGATGAATGAAATGTCGTTATCGAAAAAGTGTATGAAATACTTTGCTCACACCTGCTTACTCACAACAATGATAGCTTTTCTTCTTCCCCATTTTAAACACTGTAATAGGTTTGCTGTCTTATTTGAAATATTTATCAATTATAACTTTATATTGAAATTCTTTTTCTTGTGTTAATATTTTCTTGCTCCTACAGTCACTATAGCATGTATATGGACGAGTGAACAATTAACCACACACATTAGGATACAACGATGCAACTATTTAATCTTGTTTTTTACCTGGATAATATCCAACAAAGTAAATTCAGTTGGCATGATCCTTGGTATTTAAAATCCTCTATGCTTTCTTTCTTTGCCATTTTTATCATCGTCGTACAAGTATGGCTGATTTTCTTAGATAAAAAGTAAGAAAATGAGTTTAAAAGAATTATTTCCCAACCTTTATTTAAATATTTTAATAAATCTTGTTGGAATTTTACAATATGTATAGAACTATTTTCATGTATCCAAAAATCATATTACCCTTTGCAGCAACACTCTTTATGGCTACATCGACTATCAGTTACGCGCAAAACTTTGACCGTATAGTGCAGCTCATTGAATATGTAGGAGTCGACTATTCTGAAGCCATATCGAATGGCGAAGTTGTCAATGAAAACGAGTATGCCGAGATGGTAGAGTTTGCAAATATAATTGAGGATAGAGTAACAAAATTACCTAGTTCCTCTGCTGTTACATCATTGCAAATACAGTCTCGGAGACTTCAAGCTTTAATTGGAGAAAAGGCGCCAGTCGATAAAATTACAATCATAGTAAACTCTATGCGCGACACTATATTCAACAATTTTAACCTTATTGTTTCTCCTGTTCAAACACCAGATTTACTTAATGGCAGGATGCTCTATGAAGACAATTGTGTAGCATGCCATGGCCTTACGGGTAGAGGTAATGGTCCATTAGCCGAGGAATTAGATCCAAAACCTACAGATTTTACTGATAAGTCACGCTTTGCGCAGAGGTCTCTCTATGGCCTGTTCAACACCGTAACTCAAGGTGTTGAAGGAACGAGCATGGCAGAGTTTTCTGACCTACCTGTACAACATCGATGGGATTTAGTCACTTATATAGGGCGTTTAGCAGTTGTGAAAGAAGAAGCCCTTCGAGGTAAAAAACTCTGGAATGGTTTTAATCAAAAACAAAGCCCAATTAGTCTTTCTACAGCTATGATCATGTCTCCGAACGAGGCCGCTAAGAAATGGGAAAATGGTTTTGAATTGATGGCTTACCTGAGGACAGCGCCAGAAGCGCTTTTTAAAGTCGAATTCCCCCCCGCCCTTTTTGCCTTCAACCATATTCAGCTTAGTTATAAATCCTATCTGCAAGGGGACGTCGACGAAGCATATGAATTAGCATTGATAGCATATCTAGAAGGTTTTGAACTAATTGAAGCTAGCCTAGCCATATTAGACCCAAGTCTATTGCAAAGAACCGAAAAGGAGATGCTGTCATATCGAAGTGATTTGCAACAGAGAAAACCTATTGAGGCTGTTGGACAAAAAGCAAATGCATTACAATCTTTGTTAACGCAAGTCCAAGATCGGTTAAGCCAAGGCAACAGCCTTACACTGGAGGCGGCATTCATCACCAGTTTTGTGATATTACTACGGGAGGGTTTAGAAGCGCTGCTTGTTGTTGTTGCCATTTACGCACTTCTCGTAAAAAGCGGCAGGGAAAATTTGATACTTTATCTACATATCGGTTGGGTGGGTGCCCTCTTGTTTGGTGTAGCGACGTGGGTTATTTCAGAGCACCTAATTCAAATTAGTGGCGCGACCCGCGAGGTCACCGAGGGCATTGCCGCATTGGCGGCATCCGGAATGTTACTTGTTGTAGGTTACTGGCTCCATAGCAAAACAACCGCTTCGGGCTGGCAGGCATTTATTCGTAACAATCTAGAATCAGCACTCAACAAACGAACACTATGGGGCCTGACTGGATTATCATTTATATCGGTATACAGGGAAGTTTTTGAGACTATCCTTTTTTACCAAGCACTTTGGGCACAAAGCACACCAGCAAGCTCTATAGGGATAACAAGTGGTTTCCTTGTTGGTTTGTTATTGCTCATCGCCATTGCTCTGACATTAATCAAATATAGTGTCAAGTTACCGCTAGGTCAATTCTTCAGTTTCACGGGCATACTTTTACTGTGTCTGTCGTTTGTATTTGCTGGTAAAGGTATCGCAGCACTTCAGGAAGCAGGAAAAATTTCGAGCACTTTGATAGATTTCGTCACATTCGATTGGCTTGGCATATTTCCAACAATTGAAGGCTTAGCATACAAACAACAATACTGTCATTGGTTATTTTTGTTTATGGAAAA
>JAESUD010000340.1 GCA_016763335.1 Emcibacteraceae bacterium
ACCCGAACGACACTCCGAAAGAAGAGCGGTTCGAAAACCTGTCGTTCCTATTCGATTTTGCACCCGGTGGGGTTTACCATGCCTTTTCTGTCACCAGAAAAGCGGTGCGCTCTTACCGCACCCTTTCACCCTTACCAACCTAAGTTGGCGGTTTACTTTCTGTGGCACTTTCCCTGAAGTCACCTTCGCTGGCCATTAACCAGCACCGTTCTTCCGTGGTGCCCGGACTTTCCTCTCCTATATTCATAAAAACATAGCAGCGGTCTTCCAGCCATCTGACAGATACTAATTACCTTAAAACATAGAAAAAATGCAGGAATTCTATTTACATAAATTAAAATAAATTTTCGGCATGCTCACCAAGAAGATCTGCTATGTGATCAGTATCCTCTGTAAACCTAAGCCCAACAAACTTTTCCGCATACCAAGACACAAACGCGTTGGTGTAACCAAAACCTTTAATATTGATCTGTACTTTAGTTCCCGTAGCAAGCGGCAAATCCAATTTTACACGAACCCCACCAAGAGAAATATCATAAAGGGTGCATTTAAATTCGTATTCGCTAACAATAAGTATCGCTGGCCAGATCACTGTCCGCCGTTTATGTGACCTGAGCACTTCAAGGCCATCACGAATATTAATCTTATTTGCTACCGTGCTTTTCACTTTAGCTTCAGCTTTTATTTTTTTCTTAGCCATCTTGTTGAACGATCCGTGTTATCCTAGTTTCCATTCCACTCAAGAACTACGGCAACAATATTCCTATAAAGTTACTAAAATATCAATATTAATGATTTTTTACTGGTATTTACCACTTTTCTGGGGCAAATTGGGCAAATTCTCAACAACAAATGTAGAAATTTCTAAATGTTCAGAAAAACTAAACTATCAGCGACGACAATTATTATCATTGCCGCTTTATCTTTAGCAAACTGCGGAGAGAAAGGCATAGTTATTAAAAACGGTCCAGCTGGTCCCAATACAAGTGACCTGATTGATCCGTTACCAGAAGGACTAATCGCTGACAAAGAGAATGCCCGTCACGGTGAAAATGACCTTAAACCAGTCATTAACTAAGTTTTCTACCTAATAAATTTTCCAATATCAGAATAGTTTCATCGTCCAGTACGCCATCAATGTTATCTTGACGGAAATGCCGCTGAAATGCCGTTATGATTTTTTTCGGGTTTTCATTACAACCTTCAATGTCATAACCATATGCTTGTAATTTCGATATAAACTCATCTGTCTTGATTTTATTTTGGGAACAATTCTCTATCACATCAGGCCAGCAACCAACGCCTTGCTTTGATAACTTCTCCCAGCCAAATAACTCGCCGGGATCAATTTTACGACGCCAAGCAACATCACTATGACCTAACACATAACATGGTTTAATGTTATGTTGTTGTATAATTTTTTTGGCAAGCCGCATCACGGCATCCATTTGCGCATCCGGGAAAGGACGGTAAATACTATCATAGCCTGGGCAAGCATGACCCGCATTAACGATCTCGATACCAATTGAAAGATCATTGATATCTTCGTCTTGTTCCCATTTCGAAACGCCCGCATGCCAAGCACGCTTATTTTCATCAATAAGCGGAAATATTTTGCCATCTTCCTCGACGAGGTAATGAGCACCAACCTGTGCCTCAGGGTCACATAGCCTTTCGAGCGCCTCAAAGCCGCTGGCCATTCCCGTATAATGCAGAATAAGGTATTTTATCCTACCATCTGATCTTTCGTTATAATTGGGTGAACGATATTGCGTCATGACGCAGCCAATCTCGCTTTTCTTTTTAATTGCCAATCACGAAAGTAAATTATACCGAGACCGCTTATGGTGACAAAAGAGCCCACAATAAATTTGGCTGATAATGTTTCGCCAAGAAACATAACCGCTGATATAGTTGCAAATACGGGAACGCTGACCATAAAAGGTGATATAAGTGTCACCGGAAAACGTCGTAATAAAAAATTCATTCCGCCATATCCAACAATCGTTGACAAAATTGACGTATAAAGAACCATTGAAATGCCCGTCATATCCAAATTCATAATTTGCTCGATTTGGTTTTCTTCAAAATACATAGTGAGCATTATAAAAGCGGGAACACTATAAAACGCTATCCAAGCCTGAGTTTGAAAAACCGGGACATGAGATATTTTACGCATTAATATGACACCAATTGAATACAGAACTGTTGCCAACAATATAATAACAACAACAATCCCTTCTTCTAATATTTCAGGTTCAAGCGTTATAATAATCACACCTATAAAAGAAACAATCACACCACCCGTTCGCCAGTAACTCATCCGTTCGTTTAAGAAAAAATGCGCGAGCATCAATGTTATCGGAACATTCATCTGGACAACAATCGACATCGCTGAAACATGATTTGTCATATCCATACCAAGAAATATCAACCCGAATTGAAGCCCACCGATTAAATTACCCAAAATGAATAATTGAACCATCGACCCCGGCACTATTTTGAGCCACGGAAGCAAGATCAACAAAACGATAGCAAAACGAACCAGACCAAATAAATAAGGATCAAGTTGCTGCAAGCCAATTTTCATGACAACGAAATTGACACCCCAGATAAGGCATACAAAAAATGCAAAAATTACATATTTAAAAGCCATAATGGCTATACCCCTTATTTTATACCGCGTGCTTTGGAAATTTTATCATAAGCATCATTAATAGTTGCGAGTTTATCATTGGCCACATCAATGAGTTCTTTCGGCACTCCTTGAGCCATAAGCAAGTCAGGATGGTGTTCTTTGATCAATTTGCGGTAAGTGGACTTTATTTCACTATCAGATGCCTGATGATCAAGTCCAAGAATAGTGTAAGGATCACTTTGATCCGGCCCCGTATGGCTTTCATATATTCTCGAAAAATCACCATCTGAAATCCTGAATATTCTCGCCACATTGCGCAAGTAAGTCATTTCAGCCGGATGCATAATTCCGTCGGCCATGGCAATATGAAAAAGCAGATCAATAACCTGTTCAAGAACTGCTGGCTGATTATGAAATTGACCATATAACTGCGTCGCATAGGCATCATAACCAGCGACTTCTTGTTTGGCCTGATCAAAAAACCAGCCTACCCTCTTGGCTTCAGAGGGTGAAACATGGAACGCTTTTTTGAATACATTTACCTCATCACGAGTGACAACCCCGTCTGCTTTAGCCATTTTAGCACATAGTGCAATAAAGCCGGCTGCAAAAATTGCCTGCTGTTCCGAAGCCCCCGTTTGCGCGCCCATTTGCCCGCGCGATGCTTTGCCTGCAAAGTGCACAGCAGCCGCACCCATCAACGCCCCGATAGGTCCGCCAAACGCAAAACCAGCAGCACCACCTAAAATTGTACTCCATATGGACATAAATATGTTCCTTACATTAAAAAATAATGTTAAAATTTAATATAAAATATTTGCGATATCTTATTCATTAAAAAACAAGAAGTCACATTAATGTCGATAATTCAACATAATTCCGAGACAAGCGACAAAAAATGGCAATTTTGGATTGATCGTGGTGGCACATTCACTGACATTGTCGCCCGCGATCCGTTAAATAATATACACACCTTAAAACTTCTTTCTGAAAATAGTGATCAATATGATGATGCCACCCTTGCAGCAATCCGCAGGCTCATGGGAACACATGAAAAAGAACCCATAAACACCAACCTAATTCAATCCGTAAAAATGGGCACTACTGTAGCAACAAATGCCCTACTTGAACGAAAGGGCGAGCAAACCCTGCTGGTGATTACCAAAGGATTTAAAGACGCCTTGAAAATTGGTTATCAAGCCAGACCACGCCTTTTTGATCTTGATGTAATTTTACCCGAACAACTTTATGAAAAAGTCATCGAAGCAGAAGAACGAATGGGACCGAACGGTGAAGTAATCACCCCGCTTGATATATCCGTGCTAACCAAGGAAATGACAAAGGTTTTCCATAGCGGCATTACCTCGGTTGCCATTGTGTCTATGCATGGTTACAAATTCCCTGACCACGAAGAAAAAATCGCGGTTCTTGCTTGTGAAATTGGGTTTACACAAATTTCTACTAGCCACCAGACCAGTCCATTGATGAAATTAGTCGGACGAGGTGACACCACAGTAGTCGATGCCTATTTAAGTCCAATATTACGCCGTTACATTGACAAAATACAAAATGAGCTTGAAGACGTCCCCATCTATTTCATGCAATCTAACGGCGGCCTTGTGGCAGCCGAACATTTTCAAGGTAAAGACGCCATCCTTTCCGGCCCCGCTGGCGGCATTGTTGGTGCCGTAAAAACAGCATCCGATTCAGGGTGCAACAAGCTTATAGCCTTCGATATGGGCGGCACATCAACGGATGTCAGCCATTATAATGGCAACTATGAACGAGCATATGAAACCATAGTTGCAGGCGTTCGCATGCGTACCCCGATGATGAATATTCACACCGTTGCCGCCGGTGGTGGCTCAATTCTGCATTATGATGGTGCTCGTTTTCGGGTCGGACCGGATAGTGCCGGTGCCAATCCTGGCCCGTGTTGTTACCGTGCCGGCGGGCCTCTCACCATAACAGATTGCAATTTACTGCTTGGATTTATTAACCCCAAATATTTCCCCAGCACATTTGGTGAAAATGCTGATCAACCCCTCGACCGTGAAACCGTCAAAGAAAAATTCACAATACTTACAAACACCATAAAAGACATAACCACATCTGAGGAAGTCGCTGAAGGGTTTCTGCGGGTGGCTATTGAAAATATGGCAGCAGCCATTAAAAAAATATCAACGGAAAAAGGCTATGACGTCCGCGATTACACCTTAGTGAGTTTCGGTGGTGCGGGGGGACAGCATGCCTGTAAAATTGCTGATCGCCTCGGTATTAAAGGAATTTTTTTTCATCCGTTTGCTGGCGTATTAAGTGCTTTTGGCATGGGCCTTGCTGATCTACGGTCCATCAAAGAGCAAACCATTGAAAAAACACTGTGTGATGATAATGAAGATGAGTTTAAGAAAATAATAAAGTCGCTGTCCTACTCCGCCGAGGCAGTATTAAAAGACCAAGATATAAAACAAATAAATATCAGCTCGCGCCTGCATATAAAATATAAGAGCTCTGATAGTACTCTTGAAGTTGATATGGCCAGCGTTTCAGCCATGAAAGAACAATTTGAAACATTACATAAGAAACAATTCGGCTTTACTTCACCAGAAAAAGAATTGATTGTCGAAAAAATTCATGTTGAAGCATTTGGTGGCGGTGGCAAAACACAAATCGGCAGATCGATAATACTGGAACGCCATAAAATTGAGAGGTCAAATTTATACCGGCGAGGTAAATGGATTAAAGTAACAGTTGTCCACCGCAACGAAATGAACAGCCATATCAGAAAATTAACCGGCCCAGCGATCATCCGCGAAGAGTACGGAACAAATTATCTAGAACAAGGCTGGAGCGCCTATAGCGACCGTCAGGGAAATTTAATCCTTGAACGTGTTGAAGAATTAGACAGAAAACACGCCATCGGAACAGAAGTTGATCCCATTCAGCTGGAAATTTTCAATAATCTATTCATGTCTATCGCTGAGCAAATGGGCGCAGTTCTCGAGAATGTCGCCCATTCGGTAAATATGAAAGAAAGATTAGATTTTTCATGTGCTCTCTTTGATAAAAAGGGCAATCTAGTGGCCAATGCGCCGCATATGCCAGTGCATCTCGGTTCCATGGGCAAAAGCATCAAAACCATTATAAAAAACCGTATAGGCACTATGAAAAAAGGCGATGTCTATATGTTAAATGATCCCTATAATGGCGGCACCCATCTGCCAGATATGACCGTAATATCGCCGTGGTTTTCAGACGAGAGTGATAAACCGTCCTATTATGTTGCAACCCGTGGGCATCATGCCGACATTGGCGGCATCACCCCAGGGTCCATGCCACCCATGTCTAAAAATATTAATGAAGAAGGCATCTTATTTGATGATTTTCTGCTTTCCGAAAATGGATCTTTTAAAGAGAGCGAGCTTTATGATGCGCTGACATCGGCAGAATACCCAGCCCGTAATCCTGAACAAAATATTGCTGATCTTAAAGGACAGATCGCTGCCAATGAAAAAGGACTGCGCGAATTAACACGCATTACAAATAACTACGGTGTAGATACAGTCACCGCTTACATGACCCATGTGCAAAATAATGCCGAAGAAGCCGTCCGCCGGATTATCCACAAATTAAAAGATGCCAGTTTTGATTACCCGCTTGATAACGGGGCGCGTATTCGTGTTAAGATTACAATCGATCAAAGCTCAAGATCAGCGACCCTAGATTTTTCTGGTACCAGCCCCGAGCTAAAAAGCAATTTTAACGCCCCACTTGCCATTTGTCACGCCGCCGTGCTTTATGTTTTTCGCTGTCTGGTTGATGATGATATTCCGCTTAATCAGGGATGCTTAAAACCGGTCAATATAATCGTGCCAGAAAAGTCTTTTTTAAACCCAACACCACCATCCGCCGTGGTTGCGGGCAATGTTGAAACATCGCAAGCTATCGTTAACACATTATTTCTGGCCTTTGGCACCATGGCAGCGGCGCAAGGCACCATGAATAATTTCACGTTCGGCAATGATGAAATTCAATATTATGAAACCATTGCCGGCGGCATGGGCGCCACGGCTAAAAACCACGGCGCAAGTGCCGTACAGTCCCATATGACCAACAGTCGCCTAACAGACCCAGAAGTGCTCGAATGGCGTTATCCAGTCATATTAAAAGAGTTTAAAATTAGAGAAAATAGCAGCGGACGTGGTAAATTTAACGGCGGAAACGGCGTTGAGCGCCGTATAGAATTTTTAGAAGAAATGCAGGCAGCAATCATTTCAAATAACCGTACAAATTCACCGCAAGGGCTTGCTGGCGGCGCAGATGCATCGCGCGGGGAAAACTGGATACAAAGAGCGTCCGGCGATATCGAAATACTCGGAAGCTCAGCAGAAACAACCGTTAAAAAAGGTGATATATTCATTATCAAAACACCCGGTGGTGGTGGTTATGGTAATCCGTCATAATTTAAGCTAACCTCTAAAAAAATAAAATAACAGAAGGGGAGAAATCCATGATGAATAAAATACTTTTGACAACAATTATCACGCTCGGCATTACTTTTTCAGCCAGTGCCGCCGATAAATGGAAGATCATCCATGCCGGCACATTAATTGCCGATGCCCGAAATGACGCAAAAACAGAACAAACCATTATTATCAAAAATAAAAAAATTGTTGATGTGCGTGATGGCTACCTAACAATAGATCAGGTCGAAGGCACAGATAACGCAATTATCATCGATCTTAAAGACCAGTTCGTCATGGCAGGTCTTATTGATACCCACACTCATATTTTAGGACAGATGGAACCTAATGGCCGTGAGATCAGAGTAACAAGGTCATCTCAGTTTACTACCCTAATGGGGGTCGAGTTTGGCATGCGGACACTACGCGCCGGCTTCACCACAATCCGCAATGTTGGTGCAGACAGAAACGCGATATTCGCGCTTCGCGATGCCATAAATAAAGATATCGTCATGGGACCACGCATAAAAGCAGCCGGACAAACCATCTCGCCCACCGGCGGTCATGGTGATAGTGCAGGTTACCGCGATGATATTTTCCCCCATGCCCATTCCGGTATTTGTGACGGTGTTGCCGAATGCCGTAAAGCCGTGCGCACACAAATTAAATTTGGCGCCGACCATATTAAGTATGTTGCCACCGGCGGCGTATTA
>JAESUD010000341.1 GCA_016763335.1 Emcibacteraceae bacterium
GGCTCGAAACAAAGGCCCCGACGCGAAATGGGTGTAGAACCACGGCAGTGCTTATCAGTTCAATGCGGCCCGTTAGCTTCAATGATTTTCCAGGGCTTGCATCGGCTGTTACCTGCACAATAATACGTTGCCCTTCATGAAGAAGCGTCGTGAGGTCCTTTGGTTTTTTACCAGGTGTTTTTGGCAGAAATTTTAAGGGTAGAAAACCGTTTAAGTTTTTATCAAGTTCAACAAATGCTGCCTGAAACTCTGAAGATATTTTTGTCACACGGCCTTGATAAATAGCACCGATATAGGACGGGCTATGGTCGCGGTATAACTTAATTTCTGTGATTTCGTCATTTTCAATCAAGGCCATACGTGTTTCGCCGATTGAACTGTTAATGAGAATATTTCTGGTCATATTATTTTTCTATCAGAGCGCATAACCGCGCCCTATTAACATATTAACTGTTTCGAATAACGGCAATCCGACAACATTGCTATAGGAGCCATTTATACCGCGAATATAGCGAGCAGCAAGTCCTTGAATGGCGTATGCTCCTGCTTTTCCTTTCCATTCATCATGTTCAAGATAAAAATCAAGATCATTCTGGTCCATGGATTTAAATTTTACGACTGTTGAAACAGTTCTTTGACTAACTTTACCGTCCGGGGAAATAAGACACACGCCAGTATAAACACTATGGCGCCTACCGCTAAACATTTTAAGAAATTTTCTTGCTTCGTCAATATCGCTCGCTTTGCCGAGAATGCGGTTGCCGCAAGCGACTATTGTGTCGGAGGCTAAAATAAATTGGCCTTGATGATCTTCTAATATTTTTTCGGCTTTGTGTTGGCTAAGTCTCGTTGCCAAAGCCGATGGCTTTTCACCCTTATGTGGGGTTTCGTCAATATCGGCGGGTATAATATGGTCGGGACTAATGCCAACTTGCTTTAAAAGTTCCAATCGGCGCGGTGATGCTGATGCTAAAATCAGACTTTGATCAGCTTTAGACATCACAATACTTATTTAAAGCGGTAAGTGATCCGACCTTTAGAAAGGTCGTAAGGTGTCATTTCAACAAGGACATCATCCCCAGCGAGAACACGAATGCGGTTTTTACGCATTTTACCGGCCGTATGGCCAAGCACTTCGTGACCATTTTCGAGTGTTACTCTAAACATGGCATTCGGTAATAATTCTGTGACTGTGCCACGAATTTCTAATAACTCTTCTTTAGCCATTATGGCTCCTTATTTAAATTCATAAATAACTGTCGCGAAAATAGACAATACTCAGCAAAACTCAAGGAAAATGTTTATTATTAGTGCCTCTATAGATTATTCACCCGTCGGGCAGAGCCGTTTTTTGATTTTTTCATGAAGATCATCCCTGACGGCACGAAATGCTGACATGATATTTTCCCTGTTTCCATTCGTTTCACTTGGATCAGATAGGGGCCAATATTCAATATCGGCAGTAAGAGACTTGGTGATCTCGAGTGCTTTTTTGTGAGCTTCTGGTGTTAAGGCAATGATCAGGTCAAAAGAGGTGTCGATCAGATCGTCAAAATGCTTGGCAGTATGATTTGATATATCAAGACCGGCTTCTTCAATAACGGAAATGCAGAATGGGTTTATGGCGCTGAGCTTTTCATTAACGCCGAAACTGTCGATATATATATTATTGCCACAAAGATTTTTTGCAAGACATTCGGCCATGGGAGAACGGATGGCATTATGATTACAGACGAATAATACGCTGTTTGGCAATGACTTGTCTGGAAGGTCGGTATTATCGGTGCTTTTCTGATCACTCATGATTATCTGATTTGTAAGACACATATAAGGGTGAACAGGCGGCGGGCCGTTTCAAAATCAATATTGATCTTATCAGCCAATCGGGATTGCAGCATATCCGAGCCTTCATCGTGAAGTGAACGGCGGCCCAAATCAATGGCTTCCATTTTTCTCGGGGTGGATTTTTTTATGGCCGTATAATAGCTGTCGCAAATAAGAAAATATTCTTTAATGATACTACGTAGCGGGCTAAGCGGCAAAACGATTGTTGATAGGTCTTGCTTTTTTTCGGTTCGAAGATCAATTGCGAGGCGATTATCTTCCATGCGTAATGTAATATGATAGGGGCCTTGATAATTATCCGGAATATCTATTGTTGGCTCAAAATGATTATTTTCAAGCAGATCAAAAATTGCGACGCGACGTTCATGTTCGATATCTTCATTGCGGCGGATAATGGTTTTATCATCCAGTTCAATATGACAAATTCTATGTGTCGTGCTTGCGTTGCTCATTTATTTTTCTTCAGCTAATCTAATCTCTATGGATTTTTTATGGGCTTCAAGTCCTTCTGCGTCTGCGAGTATCATGGCGGCGGGACCAATTTTTCTAAGGCTGCCTTCGTTGCATTCAATGATCGTGTTTCTTTTCATGAAATTAAGTACATTTAAACCTGATGAAAAACGCGCGCTTCCCGATGTCGGCAATACATGATTTGGCCCGGCAATATAATCGCCGATGGCTTCCGGTGTATAGCGGCCAATAAATATTGAACCGGCATTTCTGATTTCCTCAGAAAACTCCCGTGCATTCTCAAGCGCCAGTTCCAAATGTTCCGGTGCGATCCTGTTAATGAGGTCAGGGGCTTCGCTCATATCACCAACAATAATCACAGCACCGTGATTTTCCCAGCTTTCACGGGCGATGGCCGCGCGGGGCAGGGTTTTTAAATGTTCATCAACGGCATTTATTACCTTATCGGCATAATCCTGATCATCTGTGATTAAAATGCTTTGCGCTACTTCGTCATGTTCGGCTTGTGATAATAAATCAATCGCCACCCATTTTGGATCATTTTTATTATCTGCGACCACCAATATTTCAGATGGTCCTGCAATCATATCAATGCCGACTGTGCCGAATACTTCCTTTTTTGCGGCCGCGACATAGGCATTGCCGGGGCCAGCGATAATATCAACGGCTTCAATCGTTTCGGTACCGTAAGCAAGCGCCGCGACGGCCTGTGCACCGCCAATTTTATATATTTCAGTAATGCCCGATATATGCGCGGCTGCGAGTACCAACGGATTTAAATATCCTTTGGGGCTTGGTACCACCATAATAATGCGTGCAACGCCGGCCGCCTTGGCCGGAATAGCGTTCATAAGAACGGACGA
>JAESUD010000342.1 GCA_016763335.1 Emcibacteraceae bacterium
ACCAATTTCATTATTGACCGCCATGACCGATACAAGTGCGGTTTTATCTGTAATTGCCGATTTAAGTTCTTCCAGATCAATTAAACCTTCACGGTCAACGTTCAAATATGTGACATCAAAATTCATATTTTCCAGCGCCCGCGCCGATGCGAGCACGCATTCATGTTCGCTTACCACAGTGATGATATGATTTTTGTTGGAAAAATCAGCAAAGCCCACTCCTTTAAGGGCGAGATTATTAGATTCTGTGGCCCCGGATGTAAAAACAATCTCGTTTTCATCCGCACCGATCAGGTCAGCAACCTGCTTTCTGGCAATATCAACCCCCGCCTGCGCTTCCCAACCATAACTATGCTCAACCGAATGAGGATTACCAAACTTATCGGTAAGATACGGCATCATCGCCTGCAAAACTCTCGCGTCTATCGGGGTCGTTGCCTGATAATCTAAATAAATAGGGAGTTTAAGCATTTTTTCGGTCATATTGTTTTTTCCAGCTTTTTAGAAAGGCTTCAACATCTGTCTTAATGCTGCGCCATCCCATGCTCATACGAATGGTGGATGTGGCAATTTTTTCATCGTAATTCATGGCAAGCGTCACATGTGATGCTTTTACTTTACCTGATGAACACGCCGAACCAGAACTGATACAAATTTTATCAAGATCAAAATTCATAACCTGTGTTTCGTTCGTTACGTTGGGCATATAGATGGTCGAAATATTTGGCAGCCTCACAGCGTTTTTCCCTAAAAACATAGCTTGCGGGCAATGCTTTAATATATTTTCTTCCATCTCATCACGCCATATTTCCAACTCTTTCATTTTTAAAAGCGATGTCGGCACCATCGACACAGCCGACGCAAACCCGACAATGCCGGCAATATTTTCTGTGCCGCCGCGCCGACCAATTTCCTGACCGCCCCCCATGACAAACGATTTCACAGGCAGTTTTTCAAGCGCAACCAATGCCCCTACCCCTTGCGGGCCCCCTATTTTATGGGAAGACAGGCTCATCATATCCACTCCCATCCCCATAAAATCAATCGGCACCTTTGCAAGGGCTTGAATAGCATCAATATGAAGTAATGCTCCCGCCGCATGCACAGCGGCTGAAATATTATTAATATCCTGAACCACGCCGGTTTCATTATTGGCATAAAGTATTGATACCAAGGTGTTATCACCACCTTTTGTAAGGAGCATTTCAAGCTGTGACAAATCAATTAAACCGTCTTTATCAACGGGCAAAATATCCACTTCACCGTTAAAACGAGATGATGCAGAACGAATGGAGTCGTGCTCGGCACTTGTCGTAATTAACCGCGTACAGCCAGAAGAAAGTACCGCCATATTATTGGCTTCCGTGCCGCCAGATGTAAAAACTATCATTTGTGAACGGCATTTAATAATTTCGGAAATTGTAAGGCGCGCCTGTTCCATCCGCGATTTAGCCTTACGGCCAGCACTATGAATAGACGACGGGTTTCCGCCTTCTTCCATTATCTCAACCATTACCTCAATAACCTCGGGACGGATCGGTGCCGTGGCGTTATAATCTAGGTATATTATGCCTTTATCTGTCATTATTTTACGAACATCCAATTTCTTAGTTGAAATTTCACCGTGTTTTTATGCTATAAGAACACGGAATCATCAATACGGTATTTTTATTCTATAAATATTGCCACAATTAATTTATATTTTTTAAGGTTAAAGTTAATATGCCAGAAATTATTATCAATGGTCCAGAAGGTCGTCTTGAAGGCCGGTACCATCCCAGTCAACGTGAAAATGCCCCAATCGCACTTGTTCTACACGCTGATCCCCAATTTAACGGAAATATGAACAGTAAGATATGTTATTATCTCTATCATTCATTTGTTCGCCGTGGTTTTTCAGTGCTCCGTTTTAATTTTCGCGGCGTTGGTCGTAGCGAAGGTATTTATGACAGTGGTGCTGGCGAATTAAGTGATGCAGCGTCCGCCCTTGACTGGCTGCATACAATAAACCGTGATTCGTCACAAGTATGGGTCGCCGGATTTTCATTTGGTGCATGGATAGGAATGCAGTTACTTATGCGCCGTCCGGAAATTAACGGTTTTCTTTCTGTATCACCACCAGCAAATCTATATGATTTTTCATTCTTGGCCCCTTGTCCGTCTTCCGGCCTTATTACCCAGGGCACAAGTGATACAGTAGTCAGCGAAAATTCAGTTTTGAAACTTGTTGAAAAACTTCAAGCGCAAAAAGGTATCACCATCGATTATGATAAAATTGAAGGGGCCAGCCATTTTTATGAAGATCATCATGGGCCACTTGTGCAATCAATAGATAAATATCTAACCATGCGTCTCGGTTACTAAGTTTTATGTACTAATCTAGATTATTTAAAATTCCTCCGGGGGACGGCTTTGAAATACCAGTCGTTCCCGGAAAAGTAATTGGCAAATCATAAAGCCGCCTGATTGCCAAATAAGCAAAGGCCTCTGCTTCAATATAATCCCCATTATAACCCAGTGAGCTCACTGGGCGCACATCGCCCTCAAGTGCATTATTTAACATTGTCATAATGGTCGGGTTATGGACCCCGCCACCACACACATACCAGTTTTTTACAGCCGTTGGGCATTGCTTTGATGCAACTTTCAATGCTGCAACAGAAAACGCGCATAGTGTGGCAGCGCCGTCTTCAATTGATAATTCAGCCACTTCATCAACATTAAAATCGTCCCGGTCCAATGATTTTGGCGGCCTTAAATCAAAATATTTATTAGCCATCCATTTATTCACCAGTTTTTGGTGCACTATCCCCTTTGCGGAAAACATCCCGTCCTGATCATAAATATAATCGGTCTTTGACCTGATCCAATCATCAAGTAATGCATTTGCCGGCCCGGTATCAAACGCCATTAGTTGATCGGGGCTTTCGCCGCCAATCCATGTTATATTGGCAACGCCGCCAAAATTAATCAATGCAACGGGAAATTGGTCTTTTGTGCCGTGAAATAACGATTGATGGTAAACAGGCACTAATGGTGCCCCTTGCCCGCCATTCTCAACATCATAACGCCTAAAATCATTAACAACGGGGATGCGAATTTTTTCCGCGAGTAGTTTTCCATCACCAATTTGCCAGCTCCAGCCCTGATCCGGGCCGTGCAGAAGCGTTTGACCATGAAATCCGACGACATCAACATCATCCGTTTCAAGATTGTTAAGTTCAATAATTTTACCAACCACATCAACATGCAGTTCTGTAAGAAGGTCTTCTACTTCATTAATAAGATCATTGTTTTTTGTCGGTTTTCCTTCGGCACGGGCAGCTTTAAGGGCAGCTTTTAATTTTGTCCGCTGATCTTTGCTATAAGACATATGATATGGCTCGCCCCAGCGCCGGGCATAGCTGCCATCAGACTTTATTATCGCCGCATCAATACCATCAAGCGATGTACCACTCATAAGACCAATAGCCATTTTTTCTTTATTATTATCTTCCAAGAAACAATATTCCTTAAATTTCCATTTTGGTCTTAGTCAAACATGTGTTAAACGGGTTTTCATACAACTTATAGCACAATAGATGATCATATTATGACTGAAACCATCGATAATTATACTCCTAAATCAGAATTCCTTAAAGTAATGCTGGAACGCGGCTTTATTCATCAATGCACTGACGCGGCGGCACTTGATAAAAGACTGCAAAGCGAAATCATCCCCGCTTATATCGGCTTTGATTGTACCGCGAGCAGTTTGCATGTGGGTTCGCTCGTACAGATCATGATGTTGCGCCATCTACAAAAATCCGGTCATAAACCCATCGCGCTTATGGGCGGCGGCACAACAAAAATTGGTGACCCCAGCGGCAAAGATGAAAGTCGTCAGATTTTAACTTATGATAAAATCAACGAAAATATGGAAGGCATTAAAAGCGTTTTTAAAAAATATCTTGATTTTGGCGACGGCCCATCAGACGCCATAATGCCTAATAATGCCGACTGGCTTGATAAATTACAGTATATTGACCTTCTGCGCACTGTAGGTCCGCATTTCACCATTAATCGCATGCTGACCTTTGAAA
>JAESUD010000343.1 GCA_016763335.1 Emcibacteraceae bacterium
AGGGTGTTTGTTAAATCCTGATCCTTATGAAAATGGCGGGCAAGAAGCACCGGGACTTGGTGATAAATATTGGTATCCGCTTTATGAAAAATTATGCGAGCTTGATGTTCCTGCCCATATTCATAGTGCAGGATCCCGTTCAGAGCGCACACCATATTCATTACATTTCATAAATGAAGAAACCATTGCCGTTCATAGCTTGCTTAAATCATCAGTATTTGATGATTTCCCCGACCTCAAAATTATCTGCTCGCATGGCGGTGGCGCTATCCCTTATCAGATGGGGCGATTTGATTCCGCTTCTATGCGCGGAAAAGGTCTTCGTTTTCGTGAAAAAGTACGTAAACTTTATTTTGATACAGTTTTATATTCGGAAGCGGCGCTTGAGCTGCTTATTAAAGAAATAGGCGCGGACCGTTTGCTTTTTGGTGCAGAATGCCCCGGTGTTGGCTCAACGCGCAATCCGGACACAGGTCGGACATTTGATGATATAAAACCATATATCGACGGCTTTAGCTGGTTAGCAGATGACGACCGTCAGGCGATTTATAGCGGTAACTCGATAAAAGTGTTTAATTTGGACTTGTAATTCAAGGAATTAAAAACGTGGATAAAAACAAAGCTGACAAACTGGATCAATATACAGATAAAATCTGTAAAGATAATCTTGTGCCGCTTTGGAATGTGCTTGGTAAACTGGTAACGCCTGAACCAAAAAGCCCTTGTCAGCCCACATTGTGGAAATATTCAACGGTAAGGCCAGTATTGCTTGAGGCCGGAAGCTTGCTTACGGCAAAAGAAGCAGAGCGGCGCGTGCTCATTCTTGAAAATCCCGGCATGCCGGGCGAAAGCAAAATCACCACATCATTATATGCGGGTATTCAGCTTATCATGCCCGGTGAAATAGCCCCGGCCCATAAACATTCACAGGCGGCTTTTCGTTTTATTTTAGAAGGTGACGGTGCCTATACGGCCGTCGGCGGCGAAAAATCTTATATGAGCAAAGGTGATTTGATTTTAACCCCCAGTGGCCGCTGGCATGATCATGGCAACGAAAGTGATCAGCCGACTTTTTGGCTCGATGGTTTGGATATCCCACTTGTGCAGTTTCTCGATGCGTCGTTTATGGAGCATCATTCAGAAGATGAGCACCCCCATGTTATTGAGGACGGCGATAGCGTCGCCCGTTATGGAAGCGGCCTTATGCCCGTAGATTTTAAAGCGTCGTCGCCAACCTCACCGGTGATAAAATATCCCTATTCGCGTACCCGTGAAATTTTGGATAAAATGAAAAAAACCGATGAATGGGACCCGTGTCATGGCCTCAAACTTATGTATGTAAACCCGGTTGACGGTAAATCTGCCTTGCCGACAATGGGCGCCTTTATGCAGCTTTTACCGAAAGGTTTTACTACTTCCACCTATAGATCAACGGATGCTACCGTTTATTCAGTTGTTGAGGGAACCGGAAAAACCAAAATTGGCGATGAAGTATTTGAGTGGGAGCCCAATGATACATTTGTGGTTCCAAGTTGGCATCATCATCAACATTTTACAGATGGTGAATGTGTGTTATTCAGTTATTCTGATCGCCCCGTGCAGCAGGCCTTAGGGTTATGGCGGGAAGATCGCGGAAATAGATAATTATAAATCAGGAGTTTTAAGTTATGGGTTTTGTTTTTAATGCCCCGTCCGTTTCAAGTGTTGCCATTCACGGTATAGAAGACCGCTTTGCCGTGCGGCGAATTTTTTGTGTTGGCCGTAATTATGCCGCCCACGCCCGCGAAATGGGCCGTGACCCTGATCGGGAGCCACCATTTTATTTTATGAAACCATCAGATGCTGTTATGGATAATGGTGCTGACGTTCCGTATCCTCCGCAAACATCCAACCTTCATTATGAAGGGGAGCTTGTGGTCGCCATCGGTAAAAAATGTATAGACACAAATATTGATGACGCGCTTGATTATGTTTATGGTTATGCTGTCGGTAATGATCTTACCCGCCGCGATTTACAACTTGATGCCCGCGAAAAAGGTCGCCCTTGGGATACAGGAAAAGGTTTTGACCATTCGGCGCCATGCGCGGAAATTCATACGGTTGATCAGGTCGGTCATATCGAAAATGCCCGTATCTGGTTGACAGTAAACGGCGAAACAAAACAGGATAGCAACGTCAATAAACTGATTTGGTCCATACCTGAAGTGGTGACAAATCTTTCAACGCTTTTCACCCTTATGCCCGGCGATCTGATATATACTGGTACACCCGAAGGGGTTGGCCCGGTCGTTAAAGGTGATGTGATCAGGGTTGGTGTTGATGGCTTAACAGATTTGGAAACGAAAATTGTCTAATATTATATTACATGGGTTTTGGCGCAGTTCTGCATCTTACCGGGTGCGCATCGCGCTTAATTTAAAAGCGATATCCTACCAGCAAGAAAATTATAGTCTTGGTAAAGGGGAGCATAAAACTGATGAATTCCTTAGTAAAAATCCACAAGGTTTAGTGCCGACGCTGGAAATTGACGGAACCATCATTCCCCAGTCATTAACGATCATTGAATATCTTGATCATATAAAACAAGAAAACAGACTTCTGCCGCTTGAGCCTCTTGAAAGGGCGCGGGTTCAATCTATTGCCTATGCAATTGCCTGCGAAGTTCACCCGCTTAATAACCTGCGGGTTTTGCAATATCTCAAAAATGAGTTTGGCCAAAATCAAGATGCGGTGAATGAATGGTATCGCCATTGGGTGAGTGAAGAATTTACGGCGTTAGAAAAGAAACTCTCAACCGAAGCTGAAACTGGCCTTTTCTGTCACGGTGATAAACCGGGCTTTGCTGATTGTTTCTTGATACCGCAAATTTATAATGCCCAGCGTTTCGACTGTGATTTATCAGGTTTCCCGACAATCATGCGCATCAATGAAGCTTGTCTGAATATGGATGCTTTCAAGGATGCTGTACCGGAAGCACAGCCGGACGCTGTTTAACATATAACCATTAGGTATAATCAATGGGAAAAGTCGATTATGAAAAATCAAGGCGAATAGTCCGCCGGACAAACGGTAATAACCCATACTCGCCTTTATTCATGGAACGTATGACCCCCAAGGCCAAATGGTATTTTTATATGCGTACGAAAGTGTTGCCGCAAATGCGCGATGCCGATGTCAACCCGCGCGCCTTGCCGACCCGTGATCAATGGCTTGATAGCGATATGATTAAGGATATGGCCAAGGAGCTCGGCGCTGATATAGTTGGCATTACAAAATATACCCCGAGCATCATGTATCAAGATGTTAAAATTAAAGACCATAAAACGGTCATTGTTTTTGGTATGTCCATGAAGTACGACCTAATGGTTGATATTGGCGCTGAATCGCAGGAAGAAGTGCACCGGGCATATTATGAGCTTGATGAAATCGGCGTCCGCCTTTCCCAACGGATTGGCGCGATGGGGTTTGAAGCAAGAACTCATCCTAATGTCGGTGATTTTCCGCTTCCTGCATATGGTTATCTTGCCGGTCTTGGTGAAGTGGCAAAGCATGGTAGTTTGGTATCGCCGGAACTTGGCAGCTCATTTCGTCTTTCTGCCATATCAACGGAAATGCCGCTAGAGATAGACGGTGTTCAGGATTATGGCATGGATGAGCTATGCCAGAAATGCGGTATTTGTGAACGCTTTTGTCCCGGCGGCGCGATCATGCCGGAAAAAAGGGAAGTAGCAGGAATAGTGCGTTGGCATGTTGATAGTGATAAATGCCAACCTTATTTTTCACGCCTTTATGGCTGTAAAATCTGCCTTTCCGTTTGCCCACTGACAGCGCGAGTGCCTGACTTACGTTCAAATTATAAAGAAATGTCAAAATCAATCAAAACGGCTAAAGACGCGGGTGGCATGATGAAAATGATTGATGAAAAAGACAGCCTCAATACGGAAGCATTCGATGCTATTCCTTATAACCCGGAAGATTTCGGCGGGCCTTATATTAGCAAGGCCCGCGCTGATCGTGATGATAAAGACAGTTCTATTGTCTTTGAAGATGACAAGAAAAACTAATGTCTGTTTAATAATCCCCGTCAAGCTTAAGAAAGTCTGAAATCAAACTTCTTGCATGACTTAAGTCGGCATTGCGCCATGCATTGGCAACCATAATGTTGGGATCACCCGAATGAAGACGTTCATACATTTGCTGACGCGATCCAAAACCGTCGCCGGTTAGATCCCAGGCAAACTTGCAAAGCTTATGACGGTCCATTGGCGAACTATCCTTGCCGCGCATATACACATCGAGATGTTTTTTAATTTCTGGATTGTCCCAGTCCTCGGCTGTGGGGAGAAAAATCAGTGAACTTGTTCCAATATGCTCTACTAACTCAATGAAGCGTTCTGAAACCATTGTCGTTAGAGCGCGTCTTTCCGGTGCCTTTGCTGGTTTATAATTACCGGCAGCAGTTTTTGAAGCCTGAAGCATTGAAAGTTCAAAACTTGATTTTATCGCCCCGGCATAGGTACACATTTCGCCTAATTTTGCGATGACCTCTGGTCTTTGGATTACACCGGAAGTCTTCGCGAGCATTTCTGCGATGGCACAAAGAACTTCCATTCTAAGCACAGACAGTGACCCGCCAGCAAAGCTGGCCCATGTCATCACGCCATTTCTGAACAGTTGATTTGCCTTTAACGGTTCACGGTAAAGGAAAATGCGTTCCCACGGTATAAATACATCATCAAATATGATCAGGCTGTCTACTTCGTCATAAACCGCCGATGCCGGATGATCAATCGGGTTACGGCCGCCGTAAGCTTCACGGGCGATTTGACTTAGGCCAGGTGCGTCGCAAGGCACGGTAAACCAGATGGCAAATTCTTTTTCTTCTTCCTTAAAGCCGTATGTCGGGCAGATCATTATTTCATTGGAATAAAGCCCGAATGTATTAAAACGCGCGCCGCGAACAATAACGCCGTCATCGCGTTCTTTGACAACACGAACGCAGCGGTCCGGGTCTTCCGGCGGGCGCAGTGTTTTATCCATACAGGGATCATGTAACCCGTGCGATAGACAAAGGTCATTTTGCCGTGCATATTTCAAATAAGCTTCAGCATTGTTGCCAAGCTCGGGATTTAGTTTTGCCAGTTCAGCGCGAAGATCGTAAATACCAACGGTCATTCCTGCCACGAAGTCGGGCAGGCGGCCGAGCATCCCCATGGCATCATTAACCCAGATTTCCGTATTGCCGCGCCGTGCCGCTAGTATTTCCTGCGTATTCGGAACGGCATATGAATGTGAACAACGCACACCGTCTTCATCAATGAAACTCATTTTATCCTGATAGTTCGGATCATGCTGCTTGTCATAAGTTTCGGCTATTTTATGGGCCATACTTGAAAATGTAGGATGGCTGGTTACATCCTTTATTCTCTCGCCTTTATAATAAATAACCCTGTCATCACGGAGGCTTTCTAGAAATTGAGCGCCATTCTTAACGCCACTTCCTTTAACAGTCTTATAAGATGACATTTCCTTATCACGTTCGGTAACTGGTTTATCCAAAGTCGTTTTCATGTCCATTAATTTCTCCATAATTTAATATGTAATGACATTATACTTTATTAAGAAGTGCTTCAAGAAAAAAGTGTTATTATAATAACAGTTAATGAATTGTATGAATAATGAGAAAAAATTAGCCTAAATATACACTTTATTTATTCATTATTGATAAAAAGAGAAGTTATTGTATGTTATGGGTTAACTAAAATGAGTAATTTTACTTATGACTAAAAAATATTGGGGTCCTGTTATTGTTGCTATGTCTTTGACATTATTGGCGCAATTAGAAACCCACGCACAGGAAAATTCAGAATCATCTGTAAATCAGTTTGATGTCGTACCATCATATTCTCAGGCATTTAAAGAAAATGTCGCTGCTGCTGTTGCCGAACACCCGCGTGTATTTGCTGCTATCGCCATGCGCGATGAACAGCGCTTTCAGCAAAATGAAGCCAGAGCAGGCCTATACCCTCAGCTAGAAATCGGTTTAACTGGCAGGCAGAGGCTTGCTGATAATTTTGAAGATCGTTTTGATAATATCAACCAGCGCAGCCTTCGTGATACGGCCGCGAATGTAAGCATAACAGGACGTCAGTTGATTTATGATGGTGGTAGCACCAAGAGCAAAATTGCTAGTGCCCGACATGCTTTCACCGCCGCCCATGAAGAATATAGTCTAGAGGCATCAACAGTAGCACTCGCCGCAGTAGAAGCTCACTATCATGTTTTGATGCAACGTTTGCGTCGCACCTATCAGCAAGAGAATGTCACTAGACACCGCGAAATACTTGATATGGTAAATATACGCTTTGAAAGTGGCCGAGGTCCAAACCGTGATGTGACATTGATGCAATCTCGACTTGCAATTGCTGAAACCCAACAATCCCGCGCTCAAATGGACCTCGAAGAAGCCACAAGCTATTACATGGAAGTTTATAGCTTCGCGCCGGAAAATCTTGAACGTCCGATATTGTCGTATGAATTTCCCAAATCAGAAAATGAAGCGCTAGAAACCGGATTTCTATATAACCCGATGCTCGTTATGGCCTCATCACAGGCACTTTCATCAAAAGAATATATGAATTCTATTCGCGCCGAAAGAATGCCTAGCGTATCATTAGAGCTGGCCGCAACAAAATATGACTTGGAGCGCGTTAATAGGGATTATGATGTAACAGGGCGGTTGATTGTCAATTATAGCCTTTATAATGGTGGCGCCAGATCAGCCCGTATATCACGTTCCCTTAAAAGCTATGAGCGTTCCCGCCATGCAGAAGATAATGTGCACCGTGAAGTGAACCGGGAAATAAAAGTGTCTTTTCAGTCAATGGAAAGTCATAAAAGACAGGTCGTAACACTGGAAAAGGCCAGAACTGCTAGCATGATCAACCGTGATCAGACCAAAGAACAGTTCGAGGTTACCGGGGGTAGTTTATTTTCATTGCTTGAAGCAGAAAAAGAACATCATAATGCAAAAGAACAACATTTGAGGGGTATGATGGATAGTGACCTTTCCCGCTACCGGTTGCTTGGTTCAATGGGGACCTTACTTCCAGCGTTGAATATTATCTTACAGAAAGACAGTGAATGAGCGACGATAGTAAACCACAGTCAGTAGTGCTGGATAAAAACCATTGGTTTTGGGGGGCGTTTCACCAGAACTGGTGGACTTATGGGCAAATAATTCTTGCGGCTGTTATGATTAACCTTTTCTCGCTCGGCAGCTCTGTTTTTATTATGACGGTTTATGACCGTGTTATTCCTAATAATGCGGTTGAAAGCCTTGTGGCACTTTGTATCGGAATGATCATATTGATCAGCTTTGATTTCCTGCTTAAATTTCTGCGGGCCTATTTTATTGATATGGCTGGTCAGAAAGTCGATTTGCAAGTCGCCAAGGGTATTTTTGACCGGATCATGAAATTAAAACTGGCATCGCAAAAAGGCTCAACTGGCGGGCTCGTGAACACCGTCCGTGAATTTGAAAGCTTACGCGATTTTTGTACGTCCGCCTCGCTTGCTGCCATTGTTGATTTTCCGTTTATTCTGCTTTTTATTCTGGTCATTGCTATCATCGGCGGCCCGGTTGCCTTTGTCCCGGGGATAGCGGTGCCGATTGTTCTTTTCATTGGCGTGATCATACAGCCGTTCTTGTCACGCTATTCAAAAGAAGGAATGCAGCAGGGGCACAGTAAACAGGGAACGTTGGTTGAAATGGTGTCGGGGCTTGAAACTTTAAAAAGTCTGGGGTCGGATAAACTTTTTCATGATCGCTGGGAAAAAGCGGTGGATCAGCATTCAAAAATTGGTCTTAAGTCAAGAATGTTCAGCCAGATTGCCATAAATAGTGCTGCCACGGCCCAACAGGTGGCGCAAATCGGCATTGTTGCTGTTGGTTTTGTTATGATTATGAACGGGGAGCTTTCCATGGGTGCGTTGATTGCCTGTGTGATTATTTCCGGTCGTTGCCTCGCTCCGCTAGGTCAGCTTGCTAATCTTCTGACCCGTTATAATCATGCGAAAACCGCTTACGGCGCGCTTGATAAACTCATGCATGAACCAAGTGAAGATGTTGAAGGTCGCGATTTTATCCGCCGTAAAAAAATGAAGGGTAAAATTGAATTTAGAAATGTAAGTTTTAAATATCCCGGTGGTACCATCAAGGTTCTGGATAATGTTTCTTTTGTAGTGGAAGCCGGTGAAAAAGTTGGCATATTAGGTAAAATCGGCTCGGGTAAAAGCACGGTATTAAGATTAGCCGCAGGACTATATGACCCGGACGACGGAGCGATTATGATTGATGATACCGATATTCGCCAAATTGTCCCCGACGATATTCGAAAGAATATGGCTATGGTGCTTCAGGATGTATTTCTATTTTCCGGCAGTGTTAAAGAAAATATCACCATGGGACACGAAGAAATTACCGATGAAGATATTCTTCACGCGGCTGAGGTTAGCGGTGTACAGGACTTTCTCGGATCAATCCCGAATGGTTATGATCTTCAACTTCGTGACCGCGGCGAAGGGCTCTCTGGCGGTCAAAAACAGGCCCTTGCTATTTGTCGCGCGCTGGTGCGTAAATCGCCTGTTTTAATGATGGACGAGCCGACAAGTTCAATGGATACAAATTCCGAACAAAAATTAATATCCCGCCTTAAAGCAGAACTTAAAGGCCGCACATTACTGGTGGTGACCCACCGGCCAACCATGCTTGACCTGGTAGACAGGATTATCGTTATCGAACAAGGTAAAGTGGTCGCGTTCGGCCCTAAGGATGATGTGATAAAAATGCTGACACCCAAAGGGGTTAACCCGAACATTGTGAAAAGGGCGGATGATGCTTAAACCAAAACTAGCCGCCAATATATTGCTTTTGAGCATTTCTGGATTTTTTCTTGTGTTCATTTTGTGGGCGTCTATTGCCGAGCTTGATGAAGTAACGCGGGCATCGGGGCGGGTCGTGCCGAGCAAGCAAATTCAGATCATTCAAAACCTTGAAGGTGGAATTGTTAAAGAAATTTTGGTCCGCCAAGGTGATAAAGTAAAAGCAGGCGATGTGCTCGTTAGGCTTGACCGTACGCAATTTGATGCCGAATTTAACCGCAACGAAGAAGAATATTTCTCGCTTGGGGCGATGATCGTGCGGCTTGAGGCAGAAAGTGAATTTACAGATCCTGAATTTAATGAGGAACTGCGCGCGGGCCATGAAAGTCTTGTGAAGAGAGAACTTAATCTTTTTAATGCGCGAAAAGCAGAATTTGAAGCCTCAATCAATAGCCTGAAGGCACGTCTAAAGCAGATAGAGCAGGAACAGATTGGCGCGGAAATCGGACTTATAAGCGCCAAATCTGCTAGTGAACTTGCCGTAAAAGAAGTTGATATGCTCAGGCCGTTAGTAGAGCGTGGTATTGAACCGCAACTGGAGTTAATTCGCGCGGAGCAGCGTAAAATTGAAGCTGACGGCGAGCATAGGATTGCAGAACTGGGTATTGAAAAAGCAAAAAAATCGGTTGAAGAAACCAACCTTCAGATTGAAGCGGAACGACAAAGGTTTCGCGCCAGTGTTCTTACAGAATTAAATGAAGCTCAGACCACCCGAAATCAATTGGTGGATAGCTTGCCGGCACTTTCCGACCGGGTAAACAGAACCGATGTAATTGCCCCCACCGACGGTGTGATCAATCAGGTCATGGTGACAACAATTGGTGGCGTGGTCAATAGCGGTATGCCGATTATTGAACTCGTTCCGCTTGATGATACACTCCTTATCGAAGCAGAAGTCCAGCCATCGGACATCGCGTTTCTAAGGCCCGGTCAATTGGCACGGGTGAAGCTAACGGCTTATGATTATTCCCGTTATGGCTCGCTCGACGGCACCGTTGAAAATATCAGTGCTGATGCCATATTAAATGATCAGGACCAATATATGTATGTCATTCAGATCAGAACAACGGAAAATAGTCTGGCGTCTGATGATGGCGCCTTACCCATTTTACCCGGCATGGTCGCCGAAGTTGACATCTTAAACGGCAAAAAAACCATCATGGCCTATTTAATGAACCCGGTGTTAAAACTTAAGGATAACGCTTTTCGCGAAAGATAATAATTTTCTTGCTATCTATAATTGAATTTATTAAAATGTTAACGATTAGTTAATGTTTTAATATATCAAGTGGGGTAGTATTCGTGGCTAAGTATGTAAAAAAATATTCTTTTATTTCATTTAAAGTTAAAGATAATAACGTTGTAAATTATGAAAAATCTTTACAAAAGGCAAAACTTCCAGCTATTGGGCTGGCCCTTTTGCCACTGGCTGCGTGCGGCGGTGGCGGTGGAGGCGGCGGTGCAACTACTACACCACCACCCGCTCCGATAGTTCCAGCCACTTCAGCATTCGAGCTAATCGGAACCAATACCTATTTGGCTTCGAATAATAATCCCGGTACATTTAATCTGCCTAGCTCAACAGCTGATTTGGCGGTTGCTGGCCAGGGGGGGAACGACACGATCACCACAGGTTCAGGTAGCGATTATATAGAAGGTAGAGACGGTAATGATACGATAAATAGCGGCTCGGGCATTGATACAGTTAAGGGCGGCGGCGGTGCCGACAACATGAATGGTGGTGCAGGTCTTGATTGGCTTGTTTATGACACGTCTCCATCGGCTGTTACTGTTAATTTAGCAACAGGTATGGGTAGTGGTGGTGATGCTCAAGGTGATACTTTTAGCAATTTTGAGCTTGTTTTGGGTAGTAATTTCAACGACACAATAACAGGTGATGCGAACATGAACTTCCTTGAAGGTGCAGGGGGAGCAGATATCATAAATGGAGGTGGTGGACTGGACTTTGTTACTTTTTACACCACGAATAGTGCTGTGAATGTAAATCTTTCAACGGGTTCTGGTAGTGGGGGGCATGCTCAGGGGGATACATATACCAATATTTATGGTGTTTTTGGTAGCGATTTCAATGATACGCTAACAGGAGACAGTCTTAATAATGAATTATGGGGCGCTGAGGGTAACGATACTTTAAATGGTGGCGATGGACATGATATTCTCGATGCAGTGTCGGCAATGATACGATAAATGGTCAAGGTGGTGATGATAGGATGATCGGCGGGCTTGGCGCTGATGTCATGGATGGTGGCACAGGTTATGATGTTGCTGATTATTCGTTCGCTACGGCTGGTGTTATCGTCAGTTTAGCTTCTGGAACTGGAACTGGTGGTGAAGCTACTGGAGACACGCTAACCAATATTGAAAGTGTTTGGGGTTCTGATTATGCGGATACCTTGACTGGTGATGAGAATGATAATTCATTTTCCGGTAATGGCGGTAATGATGTGATTAACGGTGCTGGAGGAAATGATTATTTTTATTCTTATCAGTCCGATGGATCAGCAACATCCGATCAATTCGATGGTGGGGATGGATATGATAAATTTGAGTTTGTTAGTGGATCTGCAATAACAGCTTATAATGTTGATTTGTCAAATGTGAATGCCGTTAATATCGAATTTATTCGTATGGGTCATGTTCAAAAAGAAAGTCTCACTTTAACAGCACAAGACGTTATTGATGTAACGGATGCCGATAATATTTTGAATGTTATAGTGCATGCAGAAGATGCCGTCAGTAGTGTTTCCACATGGGCATATGTGAATGACGTTATGAGCGTTGGTGAAATTTATCACCAATATACAAGTGGGGCGGCGACAATAAATATTTATTTCGAAGCTGGCACACAAACTGGATTTGCAAAACCTGCGGCCACTTTTACGGAAACATCAACAGATGTTTATGATGCCAACGATAATAGTAACTCATCAATAAGCTTGGTACATGAAGAGGTTGATCTAATTATTTCAGGAAAAGATGGCGATGATTTGATTGGTTCCGGTTCAGGTGATGATGTGCTTAATGGCGGCAACGGCAATGATAGTCTGCGCGGGAATTCCGGAACAGATGTACTTAATGGTGGTGCGGGCAACGATATTCTGATTTACGATGTGGATAATACATATGATGGTGGTGCAGATGATGATACGTTATTGTTGGTAGTGAGCACCACTGAAATTGATTTATCGTTGTTAGCGATGACAAATATGGAAACTATTGATCTGAGTGATATCTATACTAATTCCTTAACATTAACAGCTCAAGATGTACTTGACGTCACTGACGGCAATAACTTTCTAACCATTGACGGAAATGTGAATGATACCGTTTCATTAACGGGTGTTGGATGGGCGCAGGGGGCCGACAATGGCGCATATCATACCTACACATCCGGTGGCTCAACACTCTTTGTAGATATGGATGTTTCTCAAAGCATCATTTAATCTTTCGTCTGATCAAGGAGCCATTTTTTGAGCGCGACTACTGGTAAAGTTCATTGTAATTTGTGGGTTTTTTAAGGAAATTAGGAAATGGCGCTCTACCCATTTCCCCCGGAATGGTCGCCGAAGTTGATATCCTGAACGGTAAAAAAACGATCATGGCGTATCTGATGAACCCCGTGTTAAAACTTAAGTATAATGCCTTTAGAGAACGGTAAATTCATTGGTTTTTTCATTAATTATTGTAGTCGGTCAATTAATTTAATTGGGTAAGGTGTTCTTAAAAACAATTAAAACATTATCTTGTTATACTCTAACGTCGATGATAGTGCTAAATAGGAATGGTTTTTGTTCAAAATAAATTAATTGGGGATGTATTATGTATTGCAACATAGGTGGCAAAATTGAATTAACCAACACGCCGCAGTTAAAATTATCATATTCTAAATCTTTTAATATTTATAAAAATGCGAAGAACGTCAAGCTTTTCGGGTCTGGAATTTCCTTGCTCTCGATTGCTGCGTGTGGTGGCAGCTCAAATAGCGGTGGCGGTCCGACAACACCTACGCCGCCTCCAGAACTCGCTCCTACTTTAAGCGGGTTCTCTGAAACATCAACGTTTGTATATCAATCATCGGGTGATGCATATACCAGCTTTAGTTTTCAGGATGCATCGGAAAACCTTACCGTTACAGGAGGTGTTGGTGCAGATGACATCGAAGTTGGGAGTGGCAACGATACGATTAATGCCGGGGACGGTAATGATAAAGTTTATGGCCTTTCGGGGGCTGATACAATGGACGGAGGAGGGGGCTACGATATATTAGTATATGGTACGTTATTGGGTACGTCCAGTAGTGAAGGAGTGACCGTAAGTTTAGCATCCAACAGTGCATCGGGTGGTGATGCAGAGGGCGATCAGATTTCCAATTTTGAGGGTATTTTCGGAAGTGCAAATAACGACACATTAACCGGTGATAGTGGTAGCAATATGCTTAGCGGAAGAGATGGAGATGATACCATATATGGCGGGGATGGAAATGACTATATTATGGGCGGTTTTGGCGCTGACATTATGGATGGCGGTGCGGGCATTGACATTCTGGTTTATGACTTCTTCGGCAACACGATCGGCTCTAGCATAGTTTATTTTGATTTTCATGTTGGAGAGACTGGTGTTTATGTAAATTTGGAAACAAATACTGTCGGAAATACTAATGATCAGATTGTCAATTTTGAAGGTGTTTTTGGCAGTGAAGGCGATGACACTTTAATAGGAGCCACCCTAGAGGAAAATTATTTATGGGGCGGGTTTGGTGATGATGTCATTACAGGTGGAAATAATAATGATAGTTTAAGGGGTGATAAAAGTAGTATTTCATCCCTTGATGGAAATGATGTCATAAACGGAGGAGCTGGAAATGATAGCATTTACGGGGGTGGAGGAAATGACACACTAAATGGCGGTGCCGATGATGATTTTATAAGCGGGGAAAAAGGTATAGATGTACTTAACGGTGGTGATGGTGATGATGCCTTTTATGTGTCTGATGTCGGTTCAATCTATCAGGATCAGTTTAATGGTGGCGCAGGTAGAGATGTGATCAGGCTTGATGCCCATGACGGTTCTGGTCACTATGAAGTCGATTTTTCATTGATTGATGCCAGTAATATTGAAGAGCTGTGGCTTCTAAATATAACTGTCGAACAGTATGATATTGTTTCTGTTACCGTGCAGGATGTTTTGGATATGACCGACATTAACAACATATTTACGTTCTATGGAAATACGGATGATAGTATCACCTCAATTGGGCAGGGCTGGGTACAGGGGGTTGATGTAATAAATGCTGGCGGATTAACATTGAATAGCTATACGTCAGGCGGGGCGACGTTGCTAATCGATGAGGATATTGTTCAGACGATAAGTTAGTATTTGTTCTGCTCCAGCAACCATTCTTTAAGTGCAACAACCGGTGCATAGCCAGTATGACTTTTAGGGGTGATTAGATAATAACCCGCGCTATTTTTAAGCGGAATACCCATCAGTATCTCCAGTTCTCCACGTTCTAGTTCGGTTTTAATCAGGAAGTGAGGCAGGATTGCAACGCCAAGTCCGGCGACAGCGGCTTGTGTTACCATAGAAAAATGTTCAAGTACCATGCCTTTGTTAGAAGGTGGGGTCAGCTCGTTTTGTTTGAACCAATCGGCCCATGCATTTGGTCTTGTCTCAATATGAAGAAGCGGCATTGTGGTTAGTTCTTCGGCATGCTTCACAGTATGCTCGCCGATAAAAGATGGTGCCGCAACGGGTACGGCTTCTTCATCCATTAAAAAAGTACCCTCGGTGCCGGGCCAATTGGGGTGACCAAAATGAATGGCTGAATGTAAATTTTCGTTAGCAAAATCGAAAGGGGACAGTTTACTGGTAAAGTTCACAGTAATTTGTGGGTTTTTTTTAAGGAAATCAGGAAAGCGCGGCATCAACCAACGCATGCCGAATGTGGGCAGGATGGCAAGATTTAAAGTATGCCCCTGTGTGTCACTAACTGCATTTAATGAAGCATTGCGAATGGTACGTAGCGCGATGGCAATTTCACCAGCATAGGTTTCGCCGACTTCTGTTAATTTGATCGATTTTTTAATGCGTTCAAAAAGCATGATGCCGAGCTGATCTTCGAGCGCGCCGACCTGACGGCTAATGGCACCTTGCGTTAGATTTAATTCCTGTGCGGCCAACGTAAAGCTGCCATTTCTCGCGGATGCTTCAAATGCCATGAGCATGCTTGTGCTCGGAATTAATCTTCTTTGGCCTAACATTTTTCGTCCATTCATTACAAAAACTCATTAACCTATGATCAAGAATGAGTTGTTAATTTATCTAGTTTTATGTATTTTAGGGCAAATTTAAATTGTATGCAATATTTTGAAGTGAGTTTTTGTAATAATCCCTCTAATCAATTTATTGCTCATCCAATGCTATTAAGGGTTAATATTATGAACGTACAAAAGCCAATAAAGAAAAAATACTTACCAAGTGAACGCGAAATTGATTTCCTCGGTAAGGTGGAAAACGCCAAATATGACCGCAAAATCGTTGCCGGTCTTAAAAAATTCATCGAAGGAAAAGTCGATGATGATATGAAGAGCTTTTATAGCGATGAAGAAATTGACGCGATTTCAGCACTTAAAGGCACGAACCGCGACCTTGAAGCCCGTATGCCTGTAAAAATGACCCGCCAT
>JAESUD010000344.1 GCA_016763335.1 Emcibacteraceae bacterium
CCCTCAATTTCCAGCAGGTATAGAAGAGCCCGGTGAATTATCAAATTATAAGTTTCTTAAATTTTAAGATATTAGGTTTGATCACGTGTTGCTCGCCATGATCGATGAAATTGGTGAAAAATATAAAATATTGGCTAATTGCTTAATGTTGTTTGGTTTTTCCGGTGGTGCTCACTTCGTACACAGGTTCTTTTATCTCCATGCGGATCGAATGATCGGTTTATCAATAGGAGCGCCGGGTATGGTCACGCTATTGGATAAAAGTAAAAAATGGCATTGTGGAATAGCTGATTTGGAAAACGAATTTGGTGAAATAGCATTGTTGAAGGACATGCAAAACACAAAGGTTCAAATGATTGTCGGCGCGCAGGATAAGGAAACATGGGAAATTACCATTGAGCCATCATCGCGTTTTTGGATGGAAGGCGTCAATGACGCTGGCAGTAATCGTCTTGAACGAATGGTCTCTCTAAGGGAGAGTTTTGAAAATAATGGTATCTCTGTCAAACATGAAATTGTCCCTGAGGCTGGCCATGATAGCATTCCGATGCTGCCTTATGTGCAGGCGTTTTTTGCGGATTGCTTGAAAGCTAACAATATAAGCGTTGGGAAATCTATATGACCAAATTTTTCCCATTGATTGAGGTTGAAGGTGACGCTGCCCAACGAGGTTGTCAGTATGGCTCGCAAACAGGAGAGCAAATTTCTGTCGGAATAGATATTTATAAAGAAAGCTTTTCAAATTCAGGAATTGAGTGGCACGAAGCTGTGAATTTAGCGCATGAATTTATTCCTGAAATTGAAAAATATAACAAAGATTTTCTCATTGAGATGGAAGGGATCGCTTCTGGCAGTGAACAGCCACTTGAGCATATCGTTATTCTAAATGCGAGGACGGAATTGTTATTCTGGAAAAGCAAAAAGCAACCAAAAGAAATGCAGGAAGAATGCACAGCAATGCTAGCGTTACCGATAGCGACAAAAGAAGGAAATTTATTGCATGGCCAAAATTGGGACTGGAACCCTAAATGTGAAAATTCATCAGTTGTTTTAAAGATACATAATGAGGATGGACCAGATATTTTAACTTTCGTAGAAGCTGGCCAACTCGCAAGAAGCGGAATGAATAGTGACGGCATCGCATTAACGGCAAATGGCTTGCATTCTGATCAGGATTATGGGCGAACTGGGATACCAAACCCCTTTATCAGACGCACGTTATTTAATCAGCAACGCCTAGCGACAGCATTGTTCACAATAACACAGGCAGAAATATCATTCTCCCACTTTCTATTGGTAAGTCATTGTGGCGGCGAAGCAGTTGGCCTTGAAACAACACCGGATGATGTGTTCTGGATGCAGCCAGAAAATGGAATATTAAGTCACGCAAACCATTTTAAAATTCCAGCAGCATTGGCCAATATTAAGGATATGGGCCTTCGCCGGACACCGGAAACAATTTATCGGGATAGTCGGGTTTATGCCGCATTAAAAGAAAACTATGGTAATATTACTATCGAAACATTCAAGGATGCTCTCGCGGATGATTATGGAAAGCCGGATTCAGTATTGCGCCATCCGGGTGTTCGCCCCGGAGGTAGTCTATCAACAACTGTGGCCAGTATTATAATGGACACAACAGCAAAAAAAATGTGGATTGCAAGATCGCCCTATAAAGGGATTGAATATAAGGAGTATGGATTTTAATGGGGTTAAAGTATTTCATATATTTCTTTTGTCTAAGCCTCATGCTTTTATCGGCAAGTGTAAAAAAGTCTTTTGCCGCCGAAGAAAGTCAAATGTTACGTGTCGCAATTGATACCGATATACGGTCCACAAATGCCGGTGTTAACCGCGATGCAAACACTGATGCAATTCTTCATCACATGCTGGAAGGTTTAGTGGCTTATAAAGAAGATTTGTCAATTGCCCCAATGTTGGCAGAAGATTACAAAATTGAAGATGGTGGCCGTAAATATATATTTAATTTGCGAAAGGGGGTTTTATTTCATAACGGTATCGAAATGACATCTGCGCATGTGAAGTGGAGTTGGGATAGATACCTAGATCCAGAAACAAGGTGGCTGTGCAGAAGTTGGTATGACGGTACGACAAATTCGTCGGTTAAAATTACATCTATCGAAACACCATCGCCATATAAAGTTATATTTAACCTTGAAAAGCCAAGCTATATTTTTCTCCATCGAATGGCTCACTTGCAATGCATTACCGCGGTTATTCATCCATCGTCCGTAGATGAAAAAGGTGAATGGATAAAACCTGTTGGAACAGGACCTTTTGAGTTGGCAGAATGGAGGCGGGGTGAGTATATCGAATTGAAGAAATTTGATGAATATTCGCCGAGAAAAGAAATCAGAAATGGCCTGTCGGGCAAAAAAGAGGTTTTGATCAACTCTGTGAGGTTTTTAATAATACCGGATGCATCAATTGCAAAAGCGGCCCTACAAGCCGGGGATATTGATGTTGCCGTTTCTTTGCCAATATCTCTTTACCGGGAATTAAAATTGCAGCAAGATTTGGAGTTAATAGCACAGCCCACTTTATATTGGATGACATTGTTAATTCAAAATAATCAAGGAATTTTGAACAATCCTTTGATCCGGCAAGCGCTTTCACATGCGATTGACCGAGAAAGTCTAGCAAATTTTTCCACACAAGGTATGGGCGAAATGAATAGTTCAGCTATTCCGATGGAAAGTCCATATTATGATGACTTTCATTCAACCTGGTACGAATATGACGTAAATAAAGCCCGAAAATTACTTAAAGAAGCAGGATATAATGGAGAATTGTTGAAGATTCAGACTAACCGTAAACAACTTCACCTTTATGAAAATGCTATTATTTTGCACGCAATGTTAAGGGATGCGGGATTTAATATTGAGCTGGAAGTATTGGACTGGGCATCTCAGCTTAATAATTTTTATTCCGGTGAATTTCAACTTTCTGCATTCGATTATTCAGCAAGAATTGAACCTTTTTTAAACTATCAATTATTTGATAGAGAACGAGGAACAGTAAAAAAATATGGGTGGCAAAATCCTCGTGTAAGGGAAATGTTAAATAAACTTGATCAGATTTTTATCCCAGAAGAGCGTGCCGTTATTTTTCGTTCGTTACATTCAGAAATGAAAAACGATATACCACTTATTGGATTATATAATTTGTATAAAATGTTTGTAGTAAACAAAACCGTAAATGGATTTGAAGGATGGAATCTTGTCATTCCACGGTTTTGGGGAGTTGCGAAACGCCCCTTAAAAGGTGGTGAAAAATGATAGCATATATTGTTAAAAAAATGCTTCTTGCCATTCCTACGTTATTTATCGTAGCTCTTATTGTTTTTTGTTTGATGCGTTCTATTCCTGGTGATCCGGCAATGATATTAGCTGGTGATATCAATGACCCTCTAATCGTTGAACAGATTAGAAAAAGTCTTGGGTTGGACCAGCCACTACCCATGCAATTTTTCCTGTGGGGTAAGCAGGTTTTAAGTGGTAATTTAGGGTTTTCCGCAATGACGGGGGAGCCCGTCTTTGAAACGATGTCAAAAAGGATTGGCGTCACTGCATTACTGGTGGTTCCTGCTTTAATATTGAGTGTTCTTTTTGCTGTTCCCGCTGGTCTATATGCCGCTTGGAACCAGAATAAAAAGGGCGATATTACTATTATGGTATGCTTAATTGTTGCCATATCAATCCCAAGTTTCTGGATGGGGATGATGTTAATCTTGATATTTGGGGTTTGGTTAGGCTGGTTGCCAACGGTTGGATATGTCCCGTTCGGAGAAGATTTTTGGCAAGCCGGTAAATATATGATCCTGCCTGTGATTTCGATCATGTTGGTCGAAATGGCAACAATTACCCGTATGATGCGTTCCAATGCCATTGAAGTTTTACGTCAGGATTATATTACGCATGCAAGGGCAAAAGGGGTTTCAGAAAGAAATGTTTTACTAAAGCATACTTTGAAGAATTCTTTTGCACCTACATTAACATTAATAGGACTTATGCTGGGTTCATTACTAGGAGGAGCAGCAGTCGTAGAAACGGTATTTTCAATCCCCGGAATAGGAAGGTTATTAGTTGATAGTATTTATGCACGGGACTATGCGGTCGTACAGGGCATATTGCTTTTTGTATCGCTTATTTATGTCATTACAAATTTATTAGTAGATGTACTGTATCCATTTTTTGATCCAAGGGTGAAGCTTTGATGACCCGGATTATGAAAACCAGAAGATATAATGAAGTAATCGGGAAGTATATTTTTGCTTCTATATTAATCATGATCATAATTGGAACTTTCTATACGCCATATGATCCTATAGCAATTAATCTTGATAATATATTATCTTCCCCGTCATGGAAGCATTTGTTAGGAACCGATCAGTTCGGAAGGGACGTTTTTAGCCGCATTATGTCAGCAGGACGGATAAGTGCTAGTGTCAGCTTTTTTGCTGTAATGATAGCACTAGTTCTAGGGACCTTTATAGGGGTTATAGTAGGTTTCTGGGGCGGTTGGGTTGACCGGGTATTTATGGTTTTCCTCGATGCATTGATGGCATTGCCGGGCATTTTGCTCGCACTCGCAATTATGATGGTCATTGGGGCAGGTATGTCAGCTCTAATTATTGCTTTGGGTGTGGCATATACGCCAAATGTCGCAAGGTTGGTTCGCGGTATTGTTCTTTCTATTAAACAAAAAGAATATATCGAAGCTTCTAAGGTATTGGGAAACTCTAAGGTTTATACAGTAGTTTTTCACGTTTTACCAAATTGTATTACCCCGCTTACAGTCGCTGTCTCATCATTATTTTCGGCTGCATTACTTGCTGAAAGTGCTTTAAGCTTTCTTGGGATGGGCGTGCCGCCACCCAGTCCAACTTGGGGGGGGATGCTAGCCGACGGCAAACAATATTTTTCTACAGCTCCATGGGTTTCGATTTTCCCAGGTGTTGTTGTCTCTCTCACATTACTAGCGGTAAATTTATTAGGTGATGCCCTGAGAGACCGATTTGATCCGCGTATGAATAATATGTGATTTGGAAACAGATGAATAATTTATTAGTAAATATAAAAGATTTAACAATAGGCTTTCCAAACGGAGGCGAAATTTTTAATGCAGTGCATCATGTCAATTTAGAAATTAAAGCGGGTGAAGTGTTCGCTTTAGTCGGTGAATCGGGTAGCGGAAAAACTTTGGTATCAAAGGCTATATTAAATTTATTACCTGATACAGCTTTAATAAGGTCGGGTAGCATTGAAATATCAGGTGAGGATATATTGTCCTACAGTCCGTTGGAACTGAGGTCTTATCGCGGTAAAAAAGTAGGGATGGTTTTTCAAGAACCGTTAACTTCATTAAACCCAGCCTTATCAATAGGAATGCAGTTATCGGAAGGGTTGAAAATACATTCTGATTTAACATCAGCAGAAGTAAAAAACGAATGTATTAAAATGTTGAACAGGGTTTATATGCCTAATCCTGAAGAAGCATTAAAGAAGTACCCTCATGAATTTTCAGGAGGGATGCGTCAACGAATTATGCTGGCCTCGGTAATGCTTCTGAAGCCAGATTTACTAATAGCCGATGAACCGACAACAGCACTTGATGTGATTGTTCAAAAGGAAGTATTAGACCTTATGATGGAAATCGTAAGTGAAGAAGGAATTGGCTTGATGTTGATCACCCATGACCTAGCGATAGTTGGTGAATATGCAAATCGCATCGCTGTTATGGAGAAAGGGAGAATTGTTGAAACAGGGAATGTGGAAGAAATAGTAAAAAACCCATCCCATCCTTATACAAAAAAATTATTCTCATCTGTGCCGGGAAACGCACGACAAGAGAAGCCGAGATATGAAGATACTGAACCCAAACCTCCTATTGTAAATGCACAAAATATTGAGGTTACTTTCCCAATTAAAAAAGGATTGTTTACCCCGGATCAAAAATTTAAAGCGGTGAAAGATGTTTCAATAAAAATATCACCAGGTGAAATTGTGGCTTTGGTTGGCGAAAGTGGTTCTGGCAAAAGTACTTTGGGGCGTGCCTTATTAAAATTAGTTGATACGTCAAGCGGATCAATAGAGGTTCTCGGTACGGATATTACGAATTTATCTGATGGTGATATCAAAGATATGCGCCAAAATATGCAACTTATATTTCAGGACCCTTTTTCGTCTTTAGACCCGAGAATGCGCGTGGAGGCAATTGTCTCTGAACCGTTACGTCATATGAACAATGTGTCAAAACCTGAAAAAAAACAGATAGTTAAAAGTACCTTAGTAGAGGTAGGGTTAGGAAACGAATTTATTGATCGTTACCCCCATGAATTATCCGGCGGCCAAAGACAGCGCGTATGTATAGCCCGAAGTATAATTATGAAACCGGATTTCATCGTTGCGGATGAACCTGTTGCCGCATTGGATGTTACCGTGCAAAAACAAATTTTGGAGTTATTTTCTGAACTTCAAAAGAAACGCGGGTTTTCCTGCCTGTTTATCTCGCATGATTTGGCCGTCGTAAGTGATGTTTCATCCAGAATTATGGTTATGTACCACGGTTATATTGTGGAAGAAGGGCAAACCAATAAAATATTTGCAAACCCAGTCCATCCCTATACCAGGGCTTTACTACAAGCTGCGCCAAAATTACCGGGACATGATGTTAGCCTGCCTGACCTAACGACAGAAATATTGCCGGATAATTTGACCTTTCTATCGACAGAAAATATCAAAGATGATAGCTCTCAACTAAAGCGTCAGTTTTTATATGACTTAGGCGACGGACACAAAGTTGCAGTTTTACCCACAGAAAGATAAACCATGAAATTCTTAAGAAATGGTGCAGCATTATAAACTGCTTACCCAATCGAATTGAAAAAAATATTTTCGATTGAAGAGGCAAAAGAAGCAAAAAAAGTTATTGAAACTTGGCCAGGTTATGGGGTGACCCCGCTACGTTCGTTGGACATTTTGGCAAGTGAAATTAGTGTCAAGAAAGTGTTTTATAAGGATGAAGCATCCAGATTTGGGTTAGGCAGCTTTAAAGCGTTAGGGGGCGCATACGCAGTTTATTCTTCATTGATAGATCATATTTATGAAAAAACCGGACAGAGAATTACATTAAGTCAATTAAGTGAGGAAAAATTTCAAAATATTGCTAAAGATTTCGTGGTCGCCTGTGCAACTGCTGGCAATCATGGCCGTTCAGTAGCTTGGGGTGCCGAATTGTTTGGCTGTCCTTGTTATATTTATCTTCATAGTGGGGTGGGAAAAGGCAGGGCGGATGCAATTGCAAGATATGGCGCTGAAATAGTCAGGGTAGATGGAAATTATGACGCATCAGTTAAGCAGGCGGCGATTGATGCAGAAAAAAATAACTGGACCATCATTTCAGATACCTCATACCCGGGCTATATGGATATCCCCCGTAAGGTCGTGAATGGATATACGGTAATGTTTGATGAAATCATTGAGCAACTAAAGGGAACGGTGCCAACGCATGTTTTTTTACAAGCGGGTGTTGGTGGGCTTGCATCAGCAGCATGCGCCTATTTTTGGGAATTGTGGCAAGAGAATAGGCCTGATTTTGTTATTGTTGAACCTGAAAAAGCGGATTGCCTTTTTCAAAGTGCTCGCGCGGGGAAAATGGTGTCCGTAGATGGTGATTTAGAAACCCATATGTTGGGGCTCGCATGCGGAGAGCCATCGCATTTGGCATGGGATGTTCTTTCTCAAGCCGGAGATTATTTTATGACTATTGAGGATAAAATAATATTTGATGAAATCCGAAATTTAGCAAATAATCGTTGGGGTAGCGAAAAAATAATTGCAGGCGAATCCGCGGTAGCGGGCCTATCTGGATTGCTTGAGTTATGTAACGTGGATAAATTGAAACACGAAATTTCAATTGATGAAAATAGTGTAATTCTACTTTTTGGAACAGAAGGCGCTACCGATCCAGAAATTTATCACAAAATAATATATGAAAATTACAATGGTTAATTATGAGGGTTTGCCGACGAAATTGGTCGAGGCTCTAATAAGGTGATATATCATAAGATTTGCAGCAACTTCATTTTGACCAGATTTGAGCGCGTTGAGTATTTTAATATGTTCGAAGCAAGCTTCCCGCATTCTTTCTTGATTTGAAATGCTCTTGCTTTCCATGAGGCGTCTTAATTGATTTTGTTTTCTTACGGCTTCTTTGAAAAAAATGTTATGTGAAAAGTCCGCAAGCATTTGATGGAAGTCCGCATTTATTTCAAATATCTGATTTGAGGGTAAAGTCTTCAATTGCCCTTCACTCATTTTGATGTGAACGTCCAAGCATTTGTCTAGTCGTTCTATATCAATTTTAAAAGTAGAGGCGCGCAAAATATCTGGTTCTATTGCTAACCTGTATTCATAGCTCTTCTTATCCGCTTCGTCGGTTGCAATTATTGGCAAGCAACTCCAGCCTCTTCCAAGTTTTCGTTCAATTAACCCTTCATTTGCCATGCGTGAAAGTGTTTTAAGAAGTAGGTTTCTGGGTACAGTATATTTTTCAATAAGGTCTTTTTCAAGAAAATCAATCGGCAACTCGCCCGATATTTGATCTTGAGTAATTTGATGATATAAATTTTCTGCTGGGCCCGAAGGTTCCAATATAATAAATTCATCAAGTTTATCTTTTTCTATTGCTAGGCAATACCCGCCTTTAGGTCGCGGTTCAACAATTCTCATTTCTTCGAGTTGCTTAAAAGCGGACCGGATTGGTGAACGGGATACACCAAGTTTTTCAGCCAACCCACGTTCGGTAATTTTAGTGTTTTTTTCTATGTTTTCGAGGCGCAAATATTTGATAATCTCCAAGGTGAGTTCGGTAGGAGAATTAGATTTGTTAGTAGGCTCCATTTAATGTCAATCCCGGTTATTATTAAATTTCGGCAAAATTTACAAAACCTTATATCAAATGAGAGAAAAACGTCAAATGCTTCATTTTAAAAGGTCTATTTATCATTATTAGTACCACTATTAAGAAATAAATTTGATATTATAGCTATTTATTGGTACTTTTTCTTAATAATGATTCCAAAATTACAAGAAAGTTGTTGCAAATATGAGTAGCTATAATAAACATTTGCCATATATTGGTCAAACACCATTTTTTGCCTGCCAATTTGATCAGAGGTTTTCATATTGTTTGTATGTGCCAAAGGATTATTACACTCAAACACAGGATAATTTCAATTTGCTTGTGATCATTCATGGGTCCGCAAGAACTGCAGAAAGGTATAGAAATTTGTTCGCCGACTTTGCAGAGGAAAATCAGTGTATCGTGCTTGCACCGTTATTTCCAATTGGCATCGAAGATCCGCTTGAGCAACA
>JAESUD010000345.1 GCA_016763335.1 Emcibacteraceae bacterium
CATTAAAAATTGTGATACTATGAAGAAAGCCATGAAATGGTTGGAGACTGAGGGCATTGATTTTGAATTTCATGATTATAGGAAAGATGGCCTAACGTCTGAAATGGTGAGCGGATGGGTCGCTGAGCTTGGTCTTGACCTTGTGTTAAATAAACGCGGGACCACATGGCGCAAATTACCGGATGCTCTTAAGGAAAGTCTGAATGAAAAGGCGGCTATTAATTTGCTCACTGAAAATGAAGCAATGATCAAAAGACCTATATTCGATTTAGGCGAACGCCGTATAATCGGCTTTTCTAAAAAAGAGCTGGCAGAACTTGAAAGTGCATTAATAAAATAATCATTTATTATTTTAAAATCTGTGTTAGGGTTGGCGTCAATTAAGAATCGTTATTAATAACTGAGAAAAAATGTCAGATCAATCTAACAGCAGAAAAACCATCGTTCTAACAGGCGCAAGCCGCGGTATCGGCCATGCAACAGTGAAACGTTTTTCCAGTGCAGGCTGGCGGGTCATCACCTGTTCACGGCACCCGATTTCAGAACATTGCCCGTGGGAAGCAGGGCCGGAAGATCATGTGGAGATTGATTTGGGAGACCCGATCGGTAGGCGTGACGGCATAAATGAAATTAAAAAACGTCTGGGCGGTGGTCCCTTACATGCGCTTGTTAATAATGCTGCTATTTCCCCAAAAGGTGAGGACGGCGTACGGTTGAATACCCAGAATACTAGAGAAGAAGACTGGAAAAAAGTTTTCGAGGTTAATTTCTTCGCACCAATTTTATTGGCGCGTGGCCTTCGTGACGAGCTTGCCTTGGCTAAAGGGGCGGTGGTGAATGTGACATCAATTGCCGGTAGTCGTGTTCATCCGTTTGCCGGTTCGGCATATGCCACATCAAAAGCGGCCCTTGCGTCACTGACCCGTGAAATGGCGGCGGACTTTGGTCCTGATGGTATTCGTGTTAATTCTATTGCGCCCGGTGAAATTGATACGGCAATTTTATCGCCGGGTACGGAAGACTTGGTTGCGAACATCCCCATGCGGCGGCTTGGTCAACCAGAAGAAGTGGCAAAAACCATTTATTATCTATGCACGGAAATGTCCGATTATGTCACTGGCGCTGAAATCCACATTAACGGCGGTCAACACGTCTGATTTTTACGGTAATGATTTTTGTTCGGTACTCCGGTGATTGAGTGGCGGATAAAATTGCGCCATCAATGATCCACCAAGCATGAGAACACAGCCTATCAGGGCTTGAGGCCCGAGCATCTCATTTAAAAATAAGTATCCTGCACCAGCGGCAAACACGGCCTCTGTACTAAATATTAGCGCGGTTTGTGATGGCGGTGTTACTTTCTGTCCGTAAATTTGTAGGGTATAGCCGATGGCGATGGCGAACGCGCCGCTAAAAATGATATAAAACCACTCAATACCGCCGGTTATAATAAGCCGTTCATCCAGTGCAACCGCGACAATTAAGCTTAATATTCCACAAACAAAAAACTGTCTGATTGCAAAGGCAATTGGGTTATGGCGGTGGGAAATAAAATCAATAACGATTAAATGCGCAGCCCAGAAGAAGGCACTGATCAGAATGAAGAAATCACCGCGCTTCATGTAAAACCCGTCCATACCAGAAAGCAGGTAAAGTCCGCTACAGGCAATGAGGATCGCCAGCCATATTTTATGATTAAAACGGTGACCAATACATATGCCAATCATTGGCACAAATACAATATAAAGCCCGGTGATAAAACCGGTGTTGGAAACCGTGGTATGTTTGATGCCAATTTGCTGGAAAGCAGCGGCTGCAAACAGGATAGACCCGGCAACAATACTACCGATCAGCATGTGCCTTTTATCGGCGCTTTTCATTATTGATATATTACCGCGGCGAAAAAAACGTATCGGTAATAAGCATAATGCAGCCAGAAAAAACCTGAGCGCATTAAAAATAAAAGGGTCCATGCTATCCATGGCATTTTTTTGAAATATGAAACTACCACCCCATAAGGCAGCAGTGCATAGCAGCATTATATTTGACTTAGCGAGTGTCATGGGAATTTCCCTCACCGATAATTAAATTTGGGCGGAGTATGCCTGCTTAAATTAAATAATCAAGGCCAATATCAACGGCAGGGGCGGATTGTGTGATACGCCCAACGGAAATAAAATCGACACCAGTTTCTGCGATAGATTTAATCGTATCTAATGTGACGCCGCCGGATGCTTCAAGCTTTACTTTGCCAGAATAATCCGTCGCGGCACTGCGCAGCATATCAAGTGACATATTATCAAGCAGTAAGCGGTCCGCGCCCGCTTCAACGGCCTCGGCGGCCTGCTCTAAAGTATCACACTCAACGGTGATACCAATGGTGCTTGCGGATGTCCCGTAGTTTTTGGCGGCGATAATCGCATCTTTTACGCTTCCTATACTTGCTATGTGATTATCTTTAATGAGGATGCCGTCATCAAGGCGCATACGGTGATTTAACGCCCCGCCCAAACGTGCAGCATATTTAGCCAGTTTTCTGAGCATGGGAATGGTTTTTCGCGTATCGAGAAGGCGGCAATTTGTATGGTCAATTTCTTTAACATATTGTCGTGTTAGTGTGGCAATGCCGGATAAATGCTGGAGGATATTAAGGGCTGAGCGTTCCGCGGTTAGAATGTTCCTCGCGTTTCCGTCAAGCCGCATGATGACATTACCCGCGGTCACTTCGGTGCCGTCTTGAACTAAAATTTCTATTTTAATGGCGCTATCAACCGTGTGGATAATTTTTGCCGCAATATCAATGCCGGCAATGACCATGGTTTCGCGGGCATTCATCTCGGCGGTTAATTTTGCGTCGGCGGCAATGGTGGCCAGCGTTGTCAGGTCTCCCGCGCCGATATCCTCATCAAGAACGTTGCTGATAAAATGCCTGAGCTCTTCTTTATAAAGTGGCATTCTAGGATGCTCTACCTGATTTTTCGGGTAACCTGTTTGAAGCCATTGTCGGTGACATTTCAAACATTTTATTAAGCGGTGCTAAAGCCTTGATACGGGTAACTTCATCAACTTCGATTTGCGGGGCAAGTTTATTCAGGCAATGATACAGTTTTTCAATGGTATTCAGTGCCATGTAAGGGCATTGATTGCAATTACAGTTACCATCAGCACCGGGGGCGCCGATAAATGTTTTATGGGGCGCGCTTTTTTGCATTTGATGCAGAATGCCAGGCTCTGTTGCCACGAGAAATTTTTCTGCTGGATTTTCATAGACAAATTTAAGGATCGATGATGTCGAGCCCACATGATCGGCGTGACGTAGAATATATTCCGGACATTCAGGATGCGCGGTGACAGGGGCGTCTGGGTGCTGTGCTTTTAATTTGATCAGTTCTTTTTCTGAAAAACGTTCATGAACAATGCAGCTTCCGGGCCAGAATATCATTTCGCGGCCAGTTTTCTTTGCTAAATATGCCCCGAGGTGGCGGTCCGGCGCCATCACGATTTTTTGATTTTTTGGCAACTGATTTATAATATATTCAGCATTAGATGATGTGACAATAATGTCTGACATGGCTTTCACGGCAGCGGAACAATTAATATAAGTCAGGCAAAGATGATCCGGATATTTTGCGCGGAACTTTGCAAACTCTTCCGGGGGGCAACTATCTTCGAGGGAACAACCCGCTTCCATATCTGGCAGCACGACGGTTTTTTCCGGGCTAAGAATTTTTGCGACTTCGGCCATAAACCTTACACCGCAAAAAACAATAACATCAGCATCCGTTGCCGCTGCTTTGCGCGAAAGGTCAAGGCTGTCACCAACAAAATCGGCGAGATCCTGAATTTCAGGGTCTTGATAATAATGGGCGAGAATTATCGCATTCTTTTCTTTTCGCAGGCGTTCTATTTCACTTAGAAGCTCAACTTTTGGCAAGCTGTTGTTCGCCATCAAGGGTATTGACATTTTTTTAGCCTTATTGTCACCATTCTATATTTCTTATGTAAGGCTTCGCGAGAACGGTTTCAAGAATTATTCATGAAATTCTTCTTTTTCGGGAATACGGGTGAAGGCTATTTTGGTGCCACTAAAGCGCGACATAGTTTCTGGAAGGGTACCAAGCACCACACTATCAAGGCCATGAATTTTGTTAATTTTGTCCATAGCCACAGACAGACGGGTGTGTTTTTTTTGCTTTAAGGTGATAGGGTCATCAAGCTCTTTAAACATATCAGGCATGATTTTGTCTTGGGCGATTAAACCATAAAGGCCAACGGAAATTTGCTTAATATGTTTTGGATTATCATCGCGGAGCATTTGTTGCCAAAGAATATTCAAGGCCTCTAGGAAAGAAAAGCTATCTTGTGCCAGTGGGATTTTTAAATCCATTTTCCATTTGTGCTTTATGCCGTTGTCTTTCGGCAGGGCGTACCGCACATACAGGCTGAATATACTACTACAATATTCCAGTCTTCGCAGTCGGCTCGCGGCCTTAAGGGTTAAACGGCGGGCGACGATGCGGGCTTTATGACGGGGGCGCATGATGGGTGCAAGCACATGGCTATGACCGATGGTGCGGCGCTCAGGTGTGTCATTTGTTGTGGTTTCAATGCCGCGAAGGGCATACCAGAAACGTTCTCCCTCAACACTATTCCAGATGCGCCGCACATGTTTGGGGTTGAGGTTCCAGAATGTTTTAATATCGGTAACGCCAGCCCGGGCGAGGCGTTTATTAATATTTTGACCAATACCGGGCAGGGCTTGAAGCTCAAGATGGGCAAGTCGTTGCGGTAATTCTGTAGCATAAAGTACGGTAAGGCCATCTGGTTTTTGCAGATTGCTGGCAATTTTGGCGAGAAAGCGGTTAGGGCCAATGCCAATAGAGCTTCTGAGGCAAATTCCGACATTTTCTGTAATGGCTATTTTAATATTGCGGGCAATTTGCAGAGCATTTTTTTCTTCGCATTCTGATCCCATCAGACGGCAAGCCACTTCATCAACGGAACATATTTTGGTTAAAGGCAGGAACCTGTCGATCTGTTCCATGACTTTATGATGATATTCAACATATTTATCATGACGTGCTGGCACGGTTATCAAGCCGGGGCAAATCTGCCGCGCTTTATAAATCATCGTGCCGGTTTTAACGCCAAATGCCTTTGCTTCATAACTTGCGGCAATGGCGCATGTGGCATCGGTATCCGTCGGCACTACCGCCACCGGGCGCCCGCGCAGGCGCGGGTCTAGCTGCTGTTCGACACTGGCAAAATAACTGTTAAGGTCGAGGTAAAGCCAACCGAGCCCCTTTGGGATCGCTAATAAGCTATCCGTCATTCACTGATTCCTACTGGTTTATATGGAAAGACTCATAATAATAAAAACCTAAGAACAAAACAAGAACAATAATATTAATTTGCTTTTCCATCAAAAAGGCATAACGTAAAAAATATTGGTCAATTAAAGAGTTTAGGCACATGTCGCAAACCGATGAATATACAGTAAAATATAGTGTTGCCAGACGGTTTATTATTAAACTTGGTATTATTGCTCATGGTTACGGCCCATCTGCGGCGCGGCTCGAATCCTATCTTAGTCAGGTGATTGAAGCGCTTGGTTATAATGGTAATTTCCGTTCGACCCGTTCTGAAATAATTTATGCTTTTTGGAACGAGGATAAAATGGATCAAGTTGTCCATATGGCAGCAGTGGAAATTGGCAGTTTTAACATGGCAAAGCTTGCCCGGGTCGGCGAATTGGTCGAGGCCGTTGTTGAGGGCGGCATATCGCTTGATGATGCTTATGACTTGCTTGATGAAATTGAAGCATTGCCAAATCCGTGGGGGCCATTTGCCAAAGCCGTCAGCTTTATTTTGTTGGGGTTGGTTTTTCGGGTCTTATGTCCGGTAATATAGCGGATATTCTTATTTCAGGAATTTTGGCGCTTTTGGTTTATGTCAATGTCTATATTGCCCATAACCATGGTGGCAGATGGCTGGAACTACTGCCCTTTTCCAGTGCGTATGTCATTGGTATTCTTGTGGCGATCATAAAAATATTTATGCCGGAAATCAATGTTTCCGTCATCGTGCTTTCCGCGATAATCAGTATTATCCCCGGTTTTACTGTCAGTGCGGGAATAGTTGAAATGGTTAGTAATCATGTGGTTTCGGGCAGCGCTAACCTGATCGCCGGTGTTATCTATTTGCTTAAGCAATTTTTTGGCGCGTGGTTCGGGCTGGCGACTATTGGTTTATTATGGCCGGTAAATGCGG
>JAESUD010000346.1 GCA_016763335.1 Emcibacteraceae bacterium
CTTTCTTAGGTGCACCTGATGTGATTGAAAGCGTATCATTTATTGGTGGTCCTAGTGTAACGATCAAATCACATCATAATGTCGGCGGCTTACCAGAACGAATGAATATGAAACTAGTTGAACCACTGCGCGAGCTATTTAAAGACGAAGTAAGAATACTTGGTCGTGAACTTGGCCTGCCGCAAGCATTTATTGAACGTCATCCTTTTCCGGGACCAGGGCTTGCTATCCGTATTCCAGGTGCTGTTACAAAGGAAAAATGTGACATCCTTAGAAAAGCGGATGTGATTTACCTTGAAGAAATTAAAAAAGCAGGTCTTTATAATGAAATTTGGCAGGCTTTTACCGTGCTTCTTCCGGTTAAGACGGTTGGTGTTATGGGTGATGCAAGAACATATGAATTTGTTTGTGCCCTGCGCGCGGTGACATCCACAGACGGCATGACAGCAGACTATTACCCTTATGAACATGAATTTTTAGGCCAGGTGTCAACCCGGATCATAAACGAGGTTCGTGGCATAAACAGAGTAGTTTATGACATCACATCCAAGCCCCCAGGAACAATTGAATGGGAATAGGCCTTATTTAGGTCAAATTATTTGGTTTTATAGGCAATGGTTGATTGCCTTATGAGTTCAGGTCGGTTATTTTGTCGCCTATATTTTATTATTATATTACCAACTTAACAGGAGAGATTGGTGTCAGATACGTTTATACGTGAAGTAGATGAAGACCTTCGCCAGAAACAACTAAGCAGTTTATGGAAAAAATATGGCAAAATAGTAATCGGTATTGCCGTTGGTCTTGTACTCGTGGTTGCGGGTCGCTCGCTTTATATATATTCTGTTGAAAGTAAATATAATGAGCAAGCAACCGCATATTCGCAGGCCTTGAAATTAAACAATTCTGAAATTAGCAAAGCGCTTGATCCTGTGATGGCCAGTGATGTTGATGGTTATCAAATTATTGCAGCATTTAAAAAAGTTGAACTTGCCCTTGCAGCCGAAGATAAATTGGGTGCTATCGCAATTCTTGATCAATTTATTGCAACGTCATCTGTTGATCAAATTTATAAAGATATCGCAAATATTCAAGCCGTTATTATTGAAATCGATACGGCACCGGTTGATAATATTCGTGCTAGGTTATCTTTAATATTAGACGGCGGCTCGACTTTTCAGTATTTGGCCGCGGAACTTCTTGGACTTTCAGAACTTAAGAATGGCGAAATTGAAGCAGCGAAAACACGACTTCAAACACTGATTGAAAATGTTGATGCGCCGGTAACAATTAAAAGCCGGGCCGAACAATATTTAAGTGTTGTTGAATAAATAGTAGGAATTTTTATGAGCCGTCAATTTCAAATATCTATGAAAAATTACACACAAATTAAAGGCATTGCTGCATTAATTCTTGCGACAATGTTACTTTCATCTTGCGGGACAACTTCGTCCACTAATTCAAGAAATACTATTGAAGGTGATAGGTTTTCTGTTTTGACGTTTGAACAAGCACTTAAAGTTGATCCTTTAGTTGCCAATTCACGAGTGGTTCTTCCTAAGCCATATACTAATGAAAGTTGGGCACAAGCGGGCGGTAACACGCAACATATTTTGCATCACTTGCAAATTTCCGAAAACCCACAAAGAATTTGGCGACGTGACATCGGCGAGGGTTCCAGTGGACGCAAGGCAATGGTTGCAGAACCAGTTGTTAAAGATGGCGTGCTTTACGTCATGGATGCAAGTTCAAAAATTTCAGCAATAAATGCTGATACTGGCAAACAAATTTGGGATAAAAAATACGAAATGGAAGGCGAAACCAATATGCTTGGTTATGGCGGCGGTGTTACCGTCGGTGAAAATGCGCTTTATTTTGTAACGGGTTATGGTCATTTTGGCGCACTTAATTTGAGTGATGGCAGCGAAATATGGCTAGAAGATATTGCGGTACCTATGCGCGGCGCCCCGACATACGCTGATGGACGTGTTTTTGGCGTCACCCATGACAATCATATTTTTGCATTAAACGCTGAAGACGGCGAAATTTTATGGGATGAGGTTGGCATCGCTGAAAATGCCGGTCTTGCTGGTAACGCTAGTCCGGCAGTAATAGGAAATACCGTAATCGTCAGTTATTCATCCGGCGAGGTTTATGCCATGCGGGTGGAAAATGGCCGTATTCTATGGACAGACACGTTAAGTCGTCAAGGTCGGTTAACGGCGATGGCAAGTCTTCGTGATATTGATGGCCACCCGGTTGTTTACGACGGTACTGTTTATCTCGTCAGTCATAGCGGAAGAATGGTTGCTGTTAATCTTCGTAGTGGCATTCGTGTATGGGAACAAAATGTGGGGTCGCAACATACGCCGTGGGTAGTCGGGGAATTTATTTATGTTGTTACCACGGATTCTGAAGTGATTTGCATGAGTAGACGGGACGGGCGTATTATCTGGATTACCCAATTGGAACGTTTTCGGGACCCCGATATTCGAAAAGAACCCGTTCATTGGCATGGTCCTGTGGTTGCAAGTGACCGGGTCATTGTAACATCATCTCATGGTTACGCGATTACTCTATCTCCTTATACAGGCAGAGTGACTGGCGGAATGAAGCTACCCGATAACTCGTCCATGGGACCGATTGTCTCAAACGGCACATTATATTTTTTGGTTGAAGATGGCGAAATAGTTGCCTTTCGTTAGGCTTCATCTCCACAATAGTAAATAAATTGAATTGAATTGAAATGACCTTCACCGTAGCAATTATTGGTAGACCCAATGTAAGGAAATCAACATTGTTTAACAGGCTAGTTGGAAAACGGCTTGCACTTGTTGACGACACACCGGGTGTTACACGCGACCGGCGTGATGCAACCGCACATCTAGGCGAATTTAAATTTCGTATTATAGATACGGCTGGCCTTGAAGAAGGCAAGGGCGATACGTTATCTGCCCGTATGAGAAAACAAACTGAAATCGCCATCGATGAAGCCGATTTTTCGCTTTTCATGATGGATGCGCGTGCTGGGGTGACCCCGCTTGATAAACATTTCGCCGATATTTTACGGCGCGGACAAAAGCCAACTATTTTAGTGGCTAATAAATCAGAAGGAAGGGCCGGCAAGCCAGGAATGTATGAGGCGTTCTCTCTCGGCCTTGGCACACCTATCCCCTTATCCGCGGAACATGGCGAGGGGTTAGCTGATCTTATTGATGCGTTCGATGAAAAACTTAGCTTGCTCTGCATTGATCCTTTTGCCAATAAAAATGATGAAGTAGTTATTAAATCAATTTTTATTGACGGTGAAGTCAGCGAAGAAGAGGAGCTTTTAAGCGAGCAAGATGACGGACTTCCGATGCAAATGGCAATCGTTGGTCGGCCAAATGTCGGTAAATCAACATTGATTAATAAGTTGCTCGACGAGGATAGGATGCTCACTGGCCCGGAAGCCGGTCTAACGCGGGATTCAATAGGCGTTAATTATAATTATGAAGGTCGTGAACTTAGAATTTTTGACACGGCGGGCTTAAGACGAAAATCAAGAGTTCAGGCAAAACTGGAAAAACTTTCCGTTGCCGATACAATTCGAGCGCTTAACTTTGCTGAAGTTGTTGTACTGTTAATTGATGCGACGCAGCCCTTTGAAAAGCAGGATTTATCAATTGCCAGCCTTATCGTGCAAGAAGGACGGGCACTTGTGATCGGGCTTAATAAATATGATCTGCTTGAAAACCGTCAGGAAGTTATGAAAGATATTGCTCATAAGTTAGAGCATTCATTGCCGCAAATTAAAGGTATTCCCATTGTGCCAATTTCCGGACTTACCGGACGGGGACTTGATAAATTAATGCCGCAGATTTTTGCCACATATAAATTGTGGAACCGCAGGATCAGTACGGCTAAACTTAATAAATGGCTTGCAGCTACATTGCAGTATCATCCTGCACCATCGGTTAAGGGAAGACGGACAAAAATGCGTTATATGACGCAGGTAAAAACCCGCCCACCGACATTTGCAATATTTACCAACCGCCCAACAGATGTGGCAGATAGTTATACAAGATATTTGCTTAATGAATTAAGGTGGGATTTTGATATGCCGGGGGTGCCAATCCGTATAATGTTACGCAAAGGTGATAACCCTTATAAAAAAGATAAATAACAATAATATAATGGAGAAATAATATGATTAGTTACGCAATGGTCGGAACAAAAGATATAAAAAGAGCCAGTGAATTTTTTGATAAAGTGCTTGGTATCGTTGGTGCTGAACGGGTTATGGAAGGCGATACGACAATAATGTGGTCGGACGGACAGCCGGACAAACCATTTTTTGGCGTATGTTTACCGCATGACGGAAATAAAGCATCGGTTGGCAATGGAACGATGATTTCATTTGGTGCAACCTCAAAAGAGCAGGTCAATGAAATTTATAAATGTGCGATGGATAATGGCGGGCGTTGTGAAGGCGAACCTGGCATGCGCGGTGAGAGTTATTATCTTGGTTATTTTCGTGATCCGGACGGAAATAAATTTTCCGTATTTTACCCCGTATCGTAACGGATGATATAGTCCAATGATCGGTTATACAATGGTTGGCGTTAAAGACATCAAACGTGCCGGGGACTTTTATGATAAAGTTCTCGGCATGCTTGGGGCAACGCGCAAAATGGAATATGAAAAATTTATTCTGTGGAATGATGCCGCTGATAAACCATCATTTTCCATATGTATTCCATTTGATGGCAATTCTGCGAGTGTGGGTAATGGCTCAATGATCGCTTTTCCTGTTGCAAACGAACAGGATGTTCACAAAGTATATGACTGTGCAATTGAAAATGGTGCAACGGATGAAGGGGCGCCGGGGATGCGTGACGGCGGTTATTATATCGGCTATTTTCGTGACTTAGACGGCAATAAACTTGCGGCATATTATTATGTTAGTGACGAACATTTATAAATTAATATTATCCCTGAATGCCATTAAGGAACCGGGTTAAATTCTCACCGAGTTCATCACAAAGATATCCACCTTCTTGTACAATCAATATCGGGCATGTCGTTTTACGGGTAATTTTTTGGGCGATCATTTCATAGCCTTTTGTGGTGATGGTCAGGCCACCAAATGGGTCGCCCTCAAAGGCATCAAGGCCGAGAGCAATGATCAGTATTCCTGGGTTAAAGTCGGCTATTTTATCAAGTGCAAGATCAAGTTTTTCAAGAAAAACATCATCCCCAGAACCACGTGCTAATGGATAATTAGTATTAAACCCTTCACCGACACCTTCGCCTGCTTCATTTTCGTAACCCCAGAAAAAGGGGTAAAAACGTGTTGGATCTGCGTGCAAAGACAGGGTGAATACATCATTTCGTTGATAAAAAATTGATTGGGTACCGTTGCCATGATGAAGGTCGACATCAAGAATTGCTGCTGTTTTATATTTTTTAAGTAAATTTTGTGTCGCTATGGCCGTGTTGTTAAAATAACAAAATCCACCGGCCATATCGGCACTGGCATGGTGACCGGGTGGGCGGCATAGGGCATAAGCCATGTTTTCACCACTTAGGATCAATTCACTGGCATGCTGCGCGCTCCACGCGCTCCAAAGGGCGCTGTTCCACGTGCTGTCCGATATGGGCGCAGAGGCATCAGTCATATGATACCCTGCTTGTGCGACAACGGATGCGGGATATCCGTCGTTGCGACTGGTTGGGTGAATGTTCGGGGTTACTTCTGCTGCGGCGCCGGGAATTCGTGACCAGCGTTTATAGGCATTTTGCAAAAATGTTAAGTATCTATCCGAATGTATTTCTTCAATGCGTGCCATGTCATATTGATCAGGCTTGATGATTTCAAGTCTGGCATCAATGGCGCCTTGACGTAATATATCAATCCGTTCCGGCATTTCAGGGTTTGGCTGACGTATGCCGTTTACAAGAAAACTTTTTGGGTAATGTTCTTTTTGCTCCTCGGCTAGCACACATTTCATAATATTTTTTCCATAAACTCTGTTAAACTCTGATCAAGAATATCAAGAATTTCATCAATCTGTTCCGGGGTGGTGATCATTGGTGGGCATACGAGGAAATGATCGCCTTCTATACCATTTCGGGTACGGCGTGAGTAAATGATTAACCCTTTTGAATAAGCAATTTCCACCAGCTCATGATAAGCCTTTAAGTTCGCAGGTAACGGTTTCATGGTTTCAAGATCACTTACCATCTCAAAAGCAGTAAGTAATCCTTTACCGCGCACATCACCAATGAAGGATATTTATTTTTTAATTTAAGTAAGCCTTTTATTAATAATGCCCCGACCACATTGGTGTTTTCCATTAAGTCATTTTTAAAGATCTCATTAATGACCGCGAGGCCCGCAGAGCAGGCGATGGGGTTTCCGGCATATGTATAGCCATGTTGAAAACCGCCACTGCTGAGAATTGTTTCAACAATTTCTTCGCGTGCCGTCATGGCGCCAAGCGGGATATAACCGGCACCGAAGCCTTTTGCGGTTGCGATAATATCCGGGTTTATATTCCAGTGTTCGCAAGCAAGAAATTTTCCCGTGCGGCCAACGCCTGTCATGACCTCGTCGTAGATCAGCAATATGTTAAATTCATCACATATCTCACGGATGCGCGCGTAATAACTGTCCGGTGCAACCAATGCACCAGTGGACGCACCACCAACCGGTTCCATGATAAAACCAAGAATGTTTTCCGGACCTTCTTGGATGATTTTATCCTTTAACATATCCGCATATTTTATGCCGCGGTCATGATCGGTTAAATTATCATTGTCTAGATAACAGGTCGGGGCAGGAATATGGGGCATTTCCATTGTCATGGCGCGAAATGGTGCATTAAGCGGCTCGTATGCGGTAAGGGCTAAAGCCCCCATGGTTGCCCCGTGATAAGAAGGCAGGCGTGAGATAATTTTTGAGCGTTTATCTTCGCCGCGGATATAGGCATATTGGCGGGCGAGTTTAACGGCACTTTCCACGGCTTCCGAGCCACCAGAAACAAAAAAGACTTTATTGTGACCTTTGGGACTTAATTCAGCTACTTTCGCGGCGAGCTTTTCAGCCGGTTCATTTTCAAAATGCAGGCGGTAACCAAATGTCGATTTATCCATTTGTGTGCGAATCGCCGTTAAAACATTCGGATTGCTATGACCAATATTGGAAACCATTGCGCCGCTCGAACCATCAATATAACGTTTTCCGCTAGTGTCCCATATATAAATACCTTCGGCACGCTCAAGCAGTGGTCGTCGGTCTCGTGTTTGATAAAATAAATGTGATGTCATGATGTTAGCTTAATCAACAAGTGATTATTTTTGAAGCAGAATTATCATAAATTTACACATTTCAATGAGTTGACAGTATTAGGTGCTAAATGCATTATGATGAAAAAGTGAGAATGAAATGGTTAAAAAAAATATCATCATAACCTGCGCAATTACCGGATCGATTTATACACCGACCATGAGCCCGCATCTTCCTGTCAGTGGTTCTGAAATTGCGCAAGCATCAATTGATGCTGCCGAGGCCGGGGCCGCAATTATTCACCTTCATGCGCGTGATCCAAAAGATGGCCGCCCTAGTGCAGAGGTGGATCATTTTATGAACTTTATACCGCAAATTCATCAGGCAACAGATGCCGTTCTTAATATTTCAACGGGCGGTAGTTCGTTAATGAGCTTGGATCAGCGATTAGCACCAGCGCGCCATATAAAACCGGAAATGTGTTCCCTTAACATGGGATCAATGAATTTCGGTATTTTTACCTTAAAAGACAGGTACACTGAATGGCAACATGATTGGGAGCCAGCACTGCTTGATGCAACAAAGAAAACAACCTTTCAGAATACATACGAAGATATTGAAAATATAATCGAGGATCTCGGCGTATCAAACGGCGCTAAATTTGAATTTGAATGTTATGACATGGGGCACATTGAAACGCTCGGCTTTTATTTTCGCAAGGGGACCCTAAAAGCACCATTATATATTCAATTTGTTCTCGGAGTTATGGGGGGCATTGGCGCAACACCGGAAAATCTTATGACAATGAAAGCGGCAGCCGACCGTTTAATCGGCCCTGAAAATTACCATTTTTCTGTACTGGGCGCCGCATCACAACAAATACCGTTATCGACAATGGCTGTTATTTTAGGGGGTAATGTGCGGGTTGGCCTAGAAGATAGCCTGATTATGCCTGATAGAAATTTAGCTGTTAGCAATGCCGAGCAAGTAAGAAAAATAAAAACCATAATTGAAGAACTGGGATACGGCGTCGCTGGCCCCGATGAAGCACGTGAAAGATTAGGGCTTAAGGGGCGGGATAAAATAAATGCCGCAAGATAACATGATTGAAACCGGGCGAGGGGTGGTTGATCATTCCATGTGTGACCGTATGGGGCATTTAACAACCCGTGTTTACACAGGGCTTTTTGATGATGCCAGCTATAAACTGGTTGAGGCATGCGGTTTAACGGTCGATGATAAAACAGGTTTTGCCGACCTTGAACTTAAAACAAAATTTATCAATGAAATTCGCTGCGACGGTCGGTTTTATATAAAAAGTGGCTTTTTAAAACTGGGTAATTCGTCACTGGTTGCCCTTCATCATATGTATAATGCTGCTGATGACAGTCTTATTTCCACCTGCGAGGAAACGGCCGTTATTTTTGATTTAGTGAAACGTAAATCAATGGCAATGAGTGATGAATTTAGGAAAAATGCTCAAAAATTAATGGCTTAAAAGAAAAAGTCATTTTCGTCATTTTTAAATTTTCGGTAATCGACCACTTTGCCAGTGTCTTTAAAATCAGGTGAACATATTTTTAGCATTAGCGGCATAAGGTCAGCCGGCGTATCAAGCGATGATGGGTCTTCGCCGGGAACCGCGCGGGCGCGCATCGCGGTTCTGATTGCGCCGGGATTAAATATATTGACCTTTAAATTGGATTTCTCAACTTCGAGGGCATAAGTTTTAACCAGACATTCAAGCGCCGCTTTACTAGTAGCATATCCGCCCCAGTATGGGCTGGGGTCACGAGCAACATTTGATGATCCGATAAAAACGGCGCGGCCATTATCCGCAGCCCTAAGCAACGGATCAAGTGATCTTATCAATCGGTAATTAGCCGTAACATTTACATCCATTAACTGTTGCCAGACTTTTGGTTTTAAATGGCTAATCGGTGTTATATCGCCGAGAGTTGCGGCATTGCCGATTAAAATATCAAGCTTGCCGTATTTTTCGGCAATTATGCCGCCGAGGCGGTCAAGAGCATCATAATCAGTAATATCAAGCGGTACGAGTGTGGCTTCGCCGCCTGCTTCTTTAATCTCATCATCTAGTGCTTCGAGTGACCCTATTGTCCGGGCGATAGCGAATACATGCGCGCCTTCTTTGGCAAGAGTTTTAGCTGTAGTATAACCGATACCGCGCGAGGCACCGGTAACGACAGCGACATAATCTTTAAACATCATTATCTATAATCCGTCAGAAGCGAAAACTGTTTATCATCATCAGATGCATTGTTATCGGTTAATGTTGTTGGGTATTCACCGCTGAAACAGGCATCACAATATTGTGGAATGTCGTTATCACGGCTATCTTCGCCTACTGCACGGTAAAGTCCGTCAATTGAAATGAATTTAAGGCTATCGGCACCAATATGTTTTGCCATTTCGTCAACGGTCATATTTGCTGCCAGAAGTTTATCCTTATCTGGTGTATCAACGCCGTAATAACACGGGTTTGTTGTTGGCGGACTGGCGATATACATATGTACTTCTTTAGCGCCTGCTTGCCTTACCATATCAACGATTTTAATCGATGTTGTACCGCGTACGATACTATCATCAACAAGCACAACAATTTTACCGTCAAGCTCGCCGCGATTGGCGTTATGTTTAAGTTTTACACCCAAATGGCGGATGGTATCGGATGGTTCAATGAATGTACGGCCAACATAATGATTGCGGATAATGCCAAGCTCAAAAGGAATGCCGGCTTCTTGCGCGTATCCAATGGCGGCGGGAACGCCACTATCGGGCACAGGTACAACTAAATCCGCATTTACTTTACATTCTTTTGCCAGTTCTTTACCGATATTTTTTCGCACTTTATAAATGCTTGTACCGTTTGTAAGGCTATCTGGGCGCGAGAAATAAACATGTTCAAATATGCATGGTCGCGGGCTTGCAACAGGGAATGGTTTAACGCTCGTCATACCGTCTTTGGTAACAGTGACAACTTCACCCGGTTCCACATCGCGAATATATTCAGCGCCAATAATATCTAAGGCGCAAGTTTCAGAAGCAAAAATATAGGCATCATTTGGAAGCTTGCCGATAACCAATGGTCTAACGCCAAGCGGGTCACGGGCACCGATCATATGATTTTCACTAAGGGATACAAATGCAAATGCGCCTTCTACCCGGCGCATTGCATCAATAAATTTATCTTGTAAATTTGGGTATGTACTCGTGGCAATCAGATGAATGACCACTTCCGAATCCGAGGTCGATTGGAATATCGCCCCTTTTTCGACCAGATGTTTTTTAAGGGTGAGGGCATTGGTTAAATTACCATTATGACAAACCGCAAAACCGCCACTGGCAAGGTCGGCAAATAACGGCTGGACATTACGAAGTCCGGCGCCGCCCGATGTGGAATAACGCACATGCCCAATTGCACTATTTCCCGGTAACGATTCGATAACGGGCTTGGTATTAAAGTTATCCGCCACATGACCAAGTGATTTATGGGAATAAAACTGACCATCAGAATGGCTTACTATCCCTGCTGCTTCTTGTCCGCGGTGCTGAAGCGCATGAAGGCCAAGAACCGTATGGGTTGAGGCTTCCGGCGTATTAAAGACACCAAAAACACCACATTCATCATGGAATTTGTCGTCGTTAAATGGCGAGGTGGTCAGGGAATGGTGAGGGTCGTCAGAGGAATTTATATGATCCGGCATTAATCAAACTCGTTAGAGGTCTACTTGCACTTCTATATATGGTTATTTGATGTTTTTGTGAACCTTTTTTTACGTTTTTATATCGTCACGAACCAATTTATTTAATTCTTCTCTGGTTTCATCGTCATAAAGGGTTTCGCGGTCATTGCTTTTATCACTTTTTGGGAACGATGGGATCATATCCTTTAATCTATCTAGTGCTTCAATATCTTTGCGTCGTTCACCAAAATTAATATCGTTCTTATAAGGGTTTGCAGAATTTATAATGCTGGCACCATATTCTATAAGCGGCTTAGCTTTAGCTTCTTCAAACCATGATCGGTATTGCCCAGGCGAATAAAATGGTGTGGTTAAAAGATATAAAAAACTAACGATTAACATTCCTCTGGCAATGCCGAATAAAACACCAAGTCCACGGTCAAGTGCGCCAATATGGCTTTCTTTAATGGTCTTGCCAATCATCACGGCAATGAATTTAAACAACATCAAACTTACAATGCCGAGTATGGCATAGGTTATCATGCTGGCCATGAATTCAGGTTGTACGAATTCAAGAATGTAAGGATATAACATCGGGTGACCTTGGAGTGTTATAAATAATGCGCCAACCCACGCGACAAGGCTCAGGGCTTCGGTCGTGAAACCACGGGTTATGGCGATTAATATAGATGCCCCGATTATGATCAGGACGATGATATCTATGGCGTTAATGGTTTTATCCTTTTAGTGTGACTTTATTGATACCGCATTATTCCAGATTAGGGGCAATGATATCAACTAATTTTATCAAAAGGTCAAGTTCTGCGATTTTAAGTTTGTTATTCTTATACTTCATTTTTGACGGAATAAAGGCCTGTGAGAAACCAAGCTTTTCTGCTTCCTTAAGTCTGGCGTCCGCTTGACCCACGGGTCTTATTTCACCGGAAAGGCTTATTTCACCAAAAACAATGGTTTCTTCGGCAATCGGGTCACCGGAAAGGGATGATATAAGCGCGGCCGCCACGGCAAGATCCGCTGCCGGTTCGGTAATCTTAAGTCCGCCTGCAACATTTAAGTATATATCAAATGCCCCAAGGCCAAGACCGCACCGTGCATCAAGTACGGCAATGATCATCGCAAGGCGTGAACTGTCCCAACCAACCACAGCACGGCGTGGGGTGCCGAGAGATGATTGGGCGACAAGTGCC
>JAESUD010000034.1 GCA_016763335.1 Emcibacteraceae bacterium
AAATCTACATGTAGAGGCCAGTCAGTAACCGGGTGGAATCGAACATCCCGTGGAAGTACCAATTCTTTCTTACCGTCAATTTCAACATCATATGTTGAACTAAGGAAAGAGCCTGTGTTCAATAGTTTCATAATATCAACATGACCAACAGTGATCATTGTTACATCTTTTTTTGCGCCGTATACTACTGCCGGAAGTCGTCCATCTCTACGTATTGCACGAGAGGACCCCTTACCCGCTTTTGTGCGCATTTCTGCTTTAATAACTTGGTTAGCCATTATTATTCTCCAAAAGTTTTAAAATGATATCAGCCTCCAGGGGTGCCAATATCAAAGGGCCTGTCTCCATAAAAGATTCAGACCCTTATGAGCGCCGCTTTTAACGCCTTTATCAGTAAAACTCAATGGTTTTTTTATCTTTTTATGAATTAGTCAAAGAGTACGGAGACAGAGCTTTCTTCGTGGATACGTCTAATCGCTTTTGCAAAGAGTGGAGCGATGGTAATTGGAATGATTTTCTTGCAACCTTCAACGGCTTCTGTCGCGCAAATTGAATTGGTTGTTACCACATGTTGCAAGACGGAATTATTTATACGTTCGATAGCAGGACCGGAGAAAACACCATGCGATACATAGGCACTGGCTGATGTAGCCCCTTGTTTAATAAGGGCGCCTGCGGCATTGCAAAGCGTACCGGCACTATCAACAATGTCATCAACAAATATACAATGATAACCTTTTACATCACCAATTACATTCATCACTTCGGACATGCCTGCTTTTTCACGGCGTTTATCAATAATCGCGAGGGGCACACCAAGGCGGCTAGCATAAGCACGGGCGCGTACAACGCCACCAACATCCGGTGATACAACCATATATTTATCGTATTTTTTATATCGTTTTTTTATATCTTTAACCAAAACCGGGGAGGCAAATAAATTGTCGGTTGGTATATCAAAAAATCCTTGAATTTGCCCAGCATGAAGATCCATAGTCAGAACCTTATCTGCGCCAGCTGTGGTAATAAGGTTGGCAACCAATTTAGCACTAATCGGTGTGCGAGGACCTGGTTTTCTGTCTTGACGGGCGTAGCCAAAATAAGGAAGAACAGCAACAATCCGTTGTGCAGAGGCACGTTTTAACGCATCGATAATAATAAGCAGTTCCATTAAACTATCATTGGTAGGATTTGAAGTGGGTTGGATGATATAGACATCCTCGCCGCGGACATTTTCATGAATTTCGACCCAGATTTCCTGGTCAGAAAAACGTTTGATAGTTGATTTTGTAAGTTCCATACCCAGATGATTGGCAATGGATTCAGCAAGTGGCAGATTACTGTTACCCGCGATAAGTTTCATGTTTTTAAAATTCCCTTAAACACCCCGTAAATCATACTTTTCTTATACAGTTATTTTTTATAAAAGCGAGTATGAATTTTGAAAATTATGACATTATTGTTGCACTATTATTGAAATCTGCCGTCCGTAATCTTTTTCTTGTAAATGTGTTTTTCGTCTGTAGCTGAAAAAATTATTTATTTCTGCATAAGTATCAACGGAAAGTGGGTCAATTTGCGTAACTCTATTTTGCCAAATTCTATCAGAAACATACCCTTCAAGATCAAATAAATAATGATTTTCGCGGTTGCTATTTAAAAAATAATCTTCGTTATTTATTTTATTATAAAACTCTGTTCCAACCTCATAGGATTTTTGAGAAATGCACGGGCCAATAGCAGCAACAATATTTTCGCATTTTGCACCAAGTTCACACATCGCAGCAATTGTGTTTTCAATAATGCCCGCGCGGGCACCTTGCCATCCGGCGTGAGCAGCCCCGATCACCGAGGCATTGTTATCAGCGAATAATATCGGTGCACAGTCGGCTGTTACCACTGATAGCGCAATGTTTTTTCGGTCCGTGACCACGGCATCCGCGTCAACCACAGTAAGGTCGCCTTTATAAATATGAACTTTATTACTATGTGTTTGGTGAATTTCAACGAGCGCAGCGCCCGGGAGTAGGGAACTTGATGCTGTTAATCGGTTTTTTATAACATGGTTTGGCTCATCATGTGAATGAGTGCCACAATTCAGTGTTGCATAAATACCGTTTGATAAACCGCCAGAGCGGCTGAAAAATCCGTGTTTAATGGTCTGTAATACAGAAAGTTTATCGCTGGTTAAATATTCTGCCATGTTAAAAGCCTGCCACTTCAATATCGTGATTTGAAATCATAGCAGCAACTTTAAAAAGTGTACCCATTTCTTCTGGTGAAACGAGCCTGTTAAGGGCCGTTAGTATGTTTTTTCTCTGATCCGGCAGTGCGCTTTTGGATAAAATTTTAACACGTTCAGCAATTCCCATGTCGGATAGAAAATTACCCTGACAGACGGGCCCTAGTGTCTTTAATTGATTAAGCGTTGCAATATCGAGTATTTTCTTAAAATTGACATGTGCTGAAAGGTCGGCAAAACCAGGGCGATCATATATACCAACATATTTATGGTTTTCTACTGCCTGCAAGGTTTCACCAGTGCGGTATTCATTATAACCATAATCAATAAATAAGGCGGCGCCCGAAAATTGTTTGATATGTTCGGCAATCTGCTGCGTTATATAATCTGTCATGGATGACACTTCGATTACGCTGTGTAATTCGGCTGTTTTTAAACTTTCCGGTAATTTTTCGCCTTGAACAGGAAAAGGAGAAAGCATGGTAATAAGTCCGTTATCTTCTGAATTTACAGTAACCATGCGTTCGTGCCAGCCAAGTTCTGCTTTTTGAAATTGACGGACAGGCAGAGCATCAAAAAATTCGTTGGCAATGATAAAGGTGGTTTCATCATCAGTCTGCGCAGCACTTAGGGCTGACTTTACCGTTTGGTGCCATGTTTTATTGCCAGCAAAACTTTTGAAGGCTTGTTTTTGTAATTGGCTTAATTTCGGTGATGCCTCAACAAAATGTAACTCTAGTGCATCACGAAATTCAGGCAGAACATCTAGCACTCGAATGATATCTGCCATTAATGTACCCTTGCCGGGGCCGAGTTCTATAAGGTGAACTTTATAAGGACGGTCCATTTTTAACCAGAGGTCGGCAAGCCAAAGCCCGATCAGTTCACCAAACATCTGACTTATTTCAGGGGCAGTGATAAAATCACCTTTGGTGCCAAAGGGGTTCTGATTAATATAATAACCGAATTTCGGATTGGTCATTGCCTCAGTCATATAACTACTGATCGAGATTGGGCCGTGCAGTTTAATAAGCTTTATCAGGTGATCATTTAATGCCGTCATATAGAAGGTTTCCCGGGGCGGAAAATAAGATATAAACCAAACAAGATCATTGGTGCACTAAGCAGTTGCCCCATTGTTAGAAAATCACCCCCGAATAAAAAGCCAATGTGACTGTCCGGTTCACGGAATTGTTCAACAAATGTACGGGCCATGGCATAACCAATAATAAATACGCCCGTGATCATACCGGGTTTATGACGGGCTTTTGTGAAATTATATATAAAGTATAACACAAAAAACAAAAGAAACCCTTCAAGCATGGCTTCATATAGTTGACTGGGGTGACGTGGTAACGGACCACCACCGGGGAAAACCATGCCAATTGATGCATCGGTAACGCGGCCATATAATTCAGCATTAATAAAGTTGGCAAAGCGACCAAGCATTAGGCCGATCGGACTGGCACAGGCGATAATGTCAGCAAAACGAAATAGCGGGGTTTTATTTTTACGGCAAAAATAAATTGTACTGACGCAAACGCCTATGAAACCGCCGTGAAATGACATGCCGCCGTCCCAAACGGCAATAATATCGCCCGGGTTTGATAAGTAATAAGAAAAATTATAAAAAAGCACATAGCCAAGGCGGCCGCCAAATATAATTCCCATCATTGCCCAGAATATATAATCGCTGATTTGTTCTTGGTTGCAGGGTGGGGCTTTTACGCGGATCAAACGCGACATATAAACCCCTGCAAAAATCAAACCGCCAAGATAAGCGAGCGAGTACCAGCGAATCGCTATGGGGCCAAATTGAACAATAATTGGGTCTATATTTGGATATGTCAGGGCCGAAAATAATAAATATTCAGTCATAAAAATTAACCATTAACCATTGAAAACCAAGCGAAACAAAGCATTAGAGTGTTAAGGCAACTTGTCCCATATTTAATGTTACTTGGCAACTTATAAATGTTACTCCATATTGCGAAAAATTGATGTTAGTATCTAGCTCTTAACCGACCTTTAAAAATACGAAGGATTTTATCTGTGCAATCAGACAATAAATTTTTAAGCGACCTCGCCAGACTTGGTCAGAGCGCTGCCGGCACACTTCATGGTGTAAAATCGGAACTTCAAGGCCAAGTGAAAACACGCTTGGAAAGTGCCCTTATGGATATGGACTTAGTCAGCCGTGAGGAATATGAAGTTGTTCGTGAAATTGCCATCGCGGCACGCGAAGAAAATGCGTTACTCCTTACGCGTTTGGATGCGCTTGAAAACGATATAAAAGCGCTTAAGAAAAAGAAGAAATAACAATGCTGTCTTCAGATCGACTAGACGAGAGTGCGGGTAATCCACTGGATACTCTCGAAATTCTTGTTGGCCAAAATGAATGGCCATATGAAAGATTGGGTGACGAGGAAATTGTCGCTGCTGTAACGGGCGAGTGGTGCGATTTTCACATGCGCTATATTTGGCTATCCGATAAAAATATTCTGCAATGTGCTGGTCAGTTGGATGTGCGCGTCCAAGATAAAAATCGTCCGCATGTTCTGGAGGTTATTACACAGATCAATGAACGTCTGGATATGGGCCATTTCTCGGTTTGGAGCGATGATGACACTATAATGTTTAGACATTCAATGGTGCCGCCATCAAATGGCGTGGATATTGTTGCCGCTTGTGATCTGGTCACCAGAACTGTGATAGCGGAAATAGATCGTTATTATCCGGTGTTTCAGTTTGTTATCTGGGGCGGAAAATCACCTGCTGAGGCCATAGAAGCGGCAATGTTAGAAACCGTAGGAAATGCGTAAGAGGGCATATGACTAATTTATCGGCAATATCTGCCAAAAATCCAATCCTGTTAATGGGATGCGGAAAAATGGGCAGTGCCATGCTCGCGGGCTGGCTAGAACAAGGACTTGATACGGGCGCCATATATATAGTTGATCCGTTTTTGGAACCTATTAGAAATACGTTTTCCAAGTTAAAAGACAATCACTTGCATGAGAGTGTAAAATCGCTTCCTGCTAAAATATCACCGTCTTTTATTATTATGGCCGTAAAGCCACAAATGATGGATGAGGCCCTTAAGGCACTTAGTATTTATGATATTTCAAAAGCTGTGATCCTTTCGGTTGCTGCGGGAAAAACAATTCATTATTTCGAAGACCAATTAAATATTAAACAGCCAATCATTCGCGCAATGCCCAATACTCCGGCGGCAATTGGTAAAGGAATAACCGTTTGTACTGCCAATAAGCTTGTGTCAGATGATCAAAAAAATATCTGCACAACTCTGCTTGAAACGGTGAGTGTGGTTGAATGGATTGATGATGAGAGCTTGATGGATGCCGTTACGGCATTAAGCGGAAGCGGTCCGGCATATGTGTTTTATATGGTTGAAGCCATGGCGGCGGCCGGTGAATCAATCGGCCTTTCCGAAGAACTTAGTAAAAAGCTTGCAAGGCATACAGTAAGCGGCGCAGGTGCGTTACTTGAAGCATCAGACGAGGAAGTATCGCAGTTGCGGATAAATGTCACTAGCCCCGGCGGTACAACGGCAGCAGCGTTAGATGTGTTAATGTCGGATGAGGGCATCGCGAAAATTATGCGCAGGGCAATGCAAGATGCAAAAGCACGCTCAAAAGAACTAGCAGGTTAAAGTATGACTGAATTTGATGTAGCCATTGTCGGTGGCGGTGCCGCAGGACTTATGTGCGCGATAGAGGCCGGGAAGAGGGGGCGTAGTGTTGTCGTTATTGAAAAGGCTAAAAAAGTCGCCGGTAAAATACGCATTTCCGGTGGTGGACGCTGTAATTTCACCAATATTCACTGTACCGCCGCAAGTTTTTATTCTGAAAATAAACATTTTGCTAAATCTGCCCTTAAAAGATACGGACCAAAAGATTTCATCAGTTTAGTAGAAAAGCATGACATTGCTTTTCATGAAAAGACATTAGGACAATTATTTTGCGATAATAGCGCCCATGATATTATTGAAATGCTTATTACTGAATGTGAAAAAGTTGGTGTGATCATAAAGACATTGGCATCCGTTGACACAATTGAGCAAAAAGAAGACAAATTTATTCTGGCGCAAGGCGGAGAAAGTATTTTTTGTACTTCTTTGGTTATTGCATCAGGGGGACCGTCCATTCCGAAAATGGGGGCAACAGGATGGGGATATGATGTGGCGCGACAGTTTAAACATAAAATTATTGATCCTGTTCCTGCACTTGTACCGTTAACTTTTGGCGAAGAATTTATTTTTGATTTCAGGAACCTTTCCGGCGTTTCGATAGATGTAAATGTGCGCTGCGGCAAGACAAGCTTTGATGAGGCACTTTTATTTACTCATAGAGGACTTAGCGGTCCGGCAATTTTGCAAATATCATCTTATTGGCGTAGTGGAATGGATATTTCTATTAATCTTGCCAAGGACAGGGATGTGTTTGAAGAACTTAAGTCAGCAAAGGCCGCAAACCCAAAGCAGGAAATTCACACGACTTTATCAACAATATTACCAAAACGGTTGGCCATTTATATTACCGAGTATACCGGCATTCAGGGTTCTCTCGCTGATCTTTCACATAAAAAATTGAAAGTTATAGCGACTTTGGTCAATGACTGGCGGATTACGCCAAATGGCACAGAAGGTTTTGCAACCGCAGAAGTGACGCGGGGCGGGGTTAGTACGTCTGAGCTATCTTCTAAAACTATGGAAAGTAATAAAGTACCTGGACTATATTTTATTGGGGAAGTGGTTGATGTTACAGGACATCTTGGCGGGTTTAATTTTCAATGGGCTTGGGCATCGGGACACGCGGCCGGGCAATTTGTTTAGTAAATAAATTTAATTAATCATCTTTTGACTTAAATATATCAGATATAATTTCTTGTCGGTTTTCTTCGTTTATTAACGCGGAGAGAACTTTCCAGAAACCTTCAATGGAGTCTATGCCGGAATCTTTGCAGGCTTTTACCATTTGCACTTTTTGATGTTCAGATACTTCGTTTAAAAGTTTTTTGCCTTTATCCGTTAGATCGAGCAGGCGTTTACGGCGATCAGTATCACCAATTTCCTGTATGACATATCCCTTATCAATTAAAGTACTCAGTACCCGAGATAGGCTTTGTTTGGTAATGTTCAGCATTTTAAGAAGTTGTGCGACGGTCATGCCGGGGGTTTGGTTGACAAAAAATAATACTCGATGATGAGCGCGGCCAAAACCGTAATTCTGCAATACCTCATCCGGCCATGCAATATAATCGCGATAAGCGAAATAAAGCAGTTCAGTGCTTTTTAAGAATAACTGTTCGTCATTTATGTTTTTAAAATTTATGTCAGTCATGTTGACATATTTTAAAGATAATGTTAGAAAGATCAAGATAAATATAAAACTTAAGGATTTTAAACAGATGTCTACAGCTGGATTTGATGATCGCGACGGTGTAATTTGGTATAATGGGGAATTAATTGATTGGCGTGATGCCAAATTTCATGTGTTAACACATGCGCTTCATTATGCCAGTAGCGTCTTTGAAGGTCAGCGCGCATACGGCGGCAAGATATTTAAACTCCATGAACATTCAGAACGTCTGATTAATTCAGGACGCATTCTTGGTTTTGAAAATCCTTATAGCGCAGACGAGCTTGACGCAGCAGCCGATGAAGTCGTGGCAGCTAATGGGCTTGTTGATGCCTATGTTCGCCCAGTAGCATGGCGAGGTTCAGAAATGATGGGTGTTGCCACTAAAGGATCAAAAATTCATGTGGCGATTGCAGCATGGGAATGGCCATCATATTTTGGTGATGAAGCCAGATTAAAAGGGTTGCGTCTTGAAATAGCTAAATGGCGCCGTCCTGCGGCCAACACCGCACCAACCGCTTCAAAAGCGGCAGGGCTTTATATGATTGCCTCACTCTGCAAAGATGCATCAACTGAAAATGGTATGATGATGCGTTGATGCTTGATTACCGCGGGCAGGTTGCCGAAGCAACGGGTGCTAATATATTCTTTTATAAGGACGGTGAGCTTCACACGCCGACCCCTGATTGTTTTCTAGATGGTATCACCCGTAGAACGGCTATTGAACTGGCCAAAAAACGCGGCATAAAAATCGTTGAACGTGTGATTATGCCAGAAGAAATGGCAGATTTTGATCAAGCCTTCCTGACAGGAACTGCAGCAGAAATCACCCCGCTTTCACAAATCGGCGAGTATACATTTGAAGTTGGTGATGTTTGTAAGAACATGATGAAAGACTATGACGATTTGGTGAATGGTCGCCAAGTTTAAAGTAATGTTATAGACGACACAAGGGCGGCCAAGGCCGCCTTTTTAACGGTTTACAATAATTAATAATAATGATAGCCTTCCTAAATTTTAATGATTATTGGGGGGCTTTATGTACCGTATTTTTCTTAAAAATATTCTCATTTCATTCTCTGTTTTTGTTTTGGTCACGAGCTTTTCCTATGCACAGGAAAAGTCGCTGGATGATCTTATTCGTGATTTAAAACGTGGATCAAGCATAGAAAAAATAACGGCGGCGAAATCAATTGTCATCTACGGTGAAGAGGCTAAAAAGGCTGTACGGTCACTCAAGAAATTAGTGAGATCAGAAAAGGATCCTAAAAAAGCTGTTATTTATTTAAATGCTTTATTGGCCGTTTCCGATGATGATAATGATGCCTATAAACGTTATCTAAAGAATGGCTTAAAGCAAAAAGGTAAGAAGCGTGAGAAGGCCAAAAAAATAAAAACCTTCTTTGAGGAACTGGGAAATTCTGAAGCAGTTCAGGATTCTGATATTGCATTTGTCAAAACGTTGCGTAGTAATAAAAAAGTGTCGAATTATATTGTCACAAACATACTTTCTTCCATGGCAAATAATAACCCCGAAAAACTATCAATTATATTAGGTGACTTTGATCAATTGCCCGCTGATAATCTTCGCATCCTTGCAAAACTGGAAAGCGGGGTAGATGCTTATTTACCAAACATAAAGGCCGTTATGGTAAAGTCACCGTTACTGGCGCTTGATCTGTTGGTTAAGATTGATGCAATTGATCAGGATGTTATTGATTTTGCTATCACTAAAGCAGTGAAGCCAAAAGCTAAATCCAATTCATTTTATCTATCTGACAGAAGAACAACTTATAATGCGGCGATTGATGTTCTGGTGAAGGCCGAGGGTACAAATCCGGCTGCAAGAGAAAAGCTCTCAATATTGACAAATGGAGAAGGGTGGAAGGATGTTGCAAAATCGATTAGAAAATTTCCTGATATAAGTCCTGAGCTAAAAGTTACAATTAATAACTCTGTTTACTCGCAATTAGAACGGCCTAAGACACCACAAAATGGGGTAAAAAATCTAGATTATGATATCTGCATGGATATTTCTAGCATGATTACAACAGATCCGCAGCATATTAAAATTCTGCTTAAGAAGGTAAGATTAACGCCTGAAGCAATAGTAAAAATGAGTTGTACATATGCTATTCGTTCAATCGAGGTGCCGGACGCAGAAGTCGTAAGTTATCTTGAAAGCTTACTGTATGATAATGTTTCCGCAGTTTCTAAAAGTGTTGGGAAGCTTTTAACATCCACTAATAGTGCTATGAATGAGATGACCACAGTTCAATTTAATCGTAGGATGGCACCAGGCTTTTTACCACTTTACGCGGCTCATGTTTTACTTGAGAAAAACCCTAATCATGTGGTTGCGAAATCAATTGCTGAAAAATACTATAATGCCAATTTAAAACTTTTGAAATTTGACAGAGACAAGCTAGTAATGCGTAGTAGTAATCCTAATATCGCATTTCCCAGCGCTATGTCTAATGATGGAACCTTTAAGGCTGCATTCTCTGAATCTTCACCGTTTGAGGTATTCGCATTAGCGACTAGCAATGATGAAAATGCTTTACTGGCTCATATTGAAGCTGGGTTAAAATCTGACAATAAAGCTAGAGCGATTAATGCAGCACGCTACATAGTTGAAAACGGACTTAACATATCGATCGGTATACAGTTAGCCCTGATTGAAAAAGTGTCGAGTGATGAAAATAAGTTGTTGTCGGAAATTTTTATAAAGGCACTTAAATTCGCAAACCATAATGAGCAGACAATTAATGTGCTTAAAAGCCTCGCAGCGGAGACATATGTACCCCGTAAGAATGCTGCTATGGACGTTCTTAAAGCAATAAATAAGGATTAATTCCAACGGTCTTTCTTGGCATCATCCTCAGCCTTGGCCGATACCCAGTGGTTGCCCTCTGCTGTCTGTTCTTTTTTCCAGAAGGGGGCATCGGTTTTTAGCCAGTCCATGATGAACTCGGCTGCATCAAATGCCGCTTCACGGTGATGGGATGTGGTGATGACGAGGACGATATTGTCCCCGGGATAAAGCGCGCCGTAGCGATGAATAATGGTAAGGCCCTCAAGCGGCCAGCGTTTTTTTGCTTGATCGCCAATTTTTGCCAGTTCTTTCTCTGCCATGGCGGGGAAATGCTCTAGGGTCATTTTTTTGATGGTTTTTCCGCCGTGAATATCACGGACAAGACCTGTGAAGGTGGCAATGGCTCCAATATCGGTACGGTTAGCGCGGAGATTTTTTATTTCAGCGGCAATATCAAAATCTTCTGCTTGGACACTGATGCGCATATCAGCCACCCGTCATTGGAGGGAAGATGGCAATCTCGTCGGCATTGCTTATTTTATGGTCAAGACCGACATATTCATTATTGACCGCGACACGGATCAAATCACTATGTTCAAAGGCCGCTTTGTAATTGTCGCCTTTTGTTTCAAGGTGAGAAATTAAACCGCTAACCGTATCTATACCCGTTGGCAAATCAATTTCTTCTGATGAGGTGCCGATATGTTCGCGGATCAGGGCAAAGTAAAATATATTCATCTATGGCTCACATATGTTTAAGGCCGGTTCGCAGATAATCATAACCGGTATAAAGTGTTAGAAGTGCCGCCGCCCACAAGCAGTAATCACCAATGAGCAC
>JAESUD010000347.1 GCA_016763335.1 Emcibacteraceae bacterium
AATGATTGTAAAACAGCAACATCTTCTTGTGCAGGAACATCAAAAATGGATCGTCAACCTGATGCTTTCTTAATGGTACCTGCTGGCACATGTGCAAAACTTGCTGGTGGTACTACTAAATAATATAATTATTAAAGAGTTTAAGTCGATGACAAAAAATGCTTCCCTTCATGTTTTCGACTGCGAACCAATCCCGGCGATAGCCGGGATTGGTTTAAAGCCGGAGCATTTCGAAAATATTTTTGAAGATAAACCAAAACCATTATGGTTTGAAGTTCATACGGAAAATTATATGTCAGATGGTGGACCTAGCCATCAATATCTGGAAGCTATCCGCAAAGATTACGCCCTTTCTTTCCATGGTGTTAGTTTATCCATTGGCAGTGCCGGACCGCTTAATAAAAATATACTCAAACGCACAAAAAAACTAATTGATAGATATCAGCCGGGCTTAATCTCTGAACATTTATCATGGAGCGCCCATGATAATACTTATTTCAATGACCTATTACCCCTGCCCTATACCGAAGAAACATTAACGCTCGTGATAGATCATGTTGATGAAACACAAAATTTTTTAGGCCGTCAAATTTCAATTGAAAACCCATCCACTTACTTGCAGTTTATCGACAGCAAAATTCCTGAATATGAATTTTTAACACAAGTAGCAAAAATTACAGGATGCGGGCTTTTAATCGATGTAAACAACCTTTACGTCAATGTTCGCAATCATGGAATTAATGCCACAGAATGGTTGGTAAATATACCAGCAGAATTCGTTCAGGAAATTCATTTGGCAGGGCATCATGTCAATGTAATAGAGGATCAAGAGATTCTTATAGATGACCACGGCTCCAACGTATGTGAAGACGTCTGGGAATTATATGAATTTGCCCTCAAAGTTTTTGGCCCAAAACCAAGTCTCATCGAATGGGACACCCGTATTCCGTCCCTAGATGTATTGCGTTTAGAAGCAAGCATAGCCAATCGTTATCTTACCACGCATAAAGTTAAGGAAGCCATCAATGCCTAGTCTGTCTCATTATCAATCAGCAATATTTGATGCGCATTTTAACGATTACAGTGCAGATGCCATTAAATTAATTGTGCCTTATGGCCTTTCTGGAAGCCAACGCTTAAATATTTACCGTAACAATACATTTATTACCTTAACCGAAGCCCTCTCAACGACATACCCAGTAATAAATAAATTGGTCGGTGATGATTTTTTTAATTTCATGGCCCAAGAATTTATTAATAAAAACCCACCCGTCCAAGGTCCATTATTTGAATATGGGCAAGGTTTTGCAAATTTCCTTAACCATTTCAAACCCGTTGCCTCTCTCCCTTATATTGCAGATATAGCTTATTTGGAATGGGCCATAAATTTTGCATATCATGCCAGTGATGCCGTCCCGCTCAAAGTGCAGGATTTATCGCCTTTCGCAGATAACGAAATTGGTAAGTTACGCCTAGAAATTCATCCGACATGTCGGATCGTCACTTCAGAGTTTCCCATTGATCAAATTTGGCACGGAAACCAACCCGGCGGCAAACTCGATGATATTGATTTAAGCCATTTTGCCGATATTTTAATTATCCGCCCCGAACAGACGGTCGAAGTTAATACAATAAATTCCGGCTATGTATGTTTCTTAAAATCCCTAATTCTCGGGCAAAACATTGAAGAAGCTTTCACTGTTGCCTCTGCCCTTAATCCCCAACTTGATCCAGCAAAATCCATAACTGATTTATTAGCGATGGGCGCCTTTGCTGCCATAAAAATCGAATAACCGTAATTTTCAAAGGAAGAACCAATGAATATCAAAAGCATAAATAATGCCGTTTGGGCTAAGTTTTCAGAAATACCCGACTGGGCTATGTCATTACTCGCCAGACTTTCTGTGGCCGGAATATTCTGGCGCTCGGGCCAGACAAAAGTGGTCGGATGGGAAATCAGTGATTTTACTTTTATGTTGTTTGAAACAGAATATGCCCTTCCCCTTATTCCTTTTAAAACCGCTACCTATATGGCCACATTCGCTGAACATTTCTTTCCGCTCTTGTTGGTCATCGGTCTGGCAACGCGTTTAAGTGCCGGTGCGCTTCTTATCATGACACTGGTCATTCAATTATTTGTATACCCAGCAAGCTGGCCTGATCATGCAATTTGGGCTGTGGCGATGCTATTTATAATGTCACGCGGACCAGGTGGTTTATCAATAGACTATTTTATAAAAACAAAAATTTGCGATTGTAAATAGATTAAAAAAATCCCCTAACTCATTAAAGTTAGGGGATTTATTATTAAGGGTTTTTTAGAAAGAATTTTTTAAGTTTTTCCTTAATTCCTACTTTATCTAAGAAATTGGTAAAAATATCAAAACTGGATTGCAATGAATAATGTAAATATATCCAAAGTTTATTTTTGAAGGTGCTTTTTAAGACAACATAGTTTCCGCACTTTTCCGACCCTGTTGAAAATAAATCCTTAACAGGCGACTCTCCTTCAAAGAAATGCATATAATCAGCATCCTCATCAGTAAATATCTGCTCCAATGACAACACGAATAATACAGTACCGACCGAATATTTCCCCATTTCGGGCAAATACCCCAAATGGGAATATGAAAAAATCTTATTATTTAAAGGATAATATAAATAACTGATCGGCTTTCCCTCTAAAAATAATAGATAACCGCGAACACTATTATTCATAGCTTGTTTTTTAATTAACTCTATAAATTCTGGTGTATCAGGCAGCCCAATATTAAATTCTTTTTCTTGATAAGTTTCCTTCGACACACTTCTTGCCAAATGATAAAATTCCATAATTTCATCAGGATCTTTATACATTTTCCAATCAATTTCACCATTTGATAATTTTTCAAATTTTCGAATTTTACGCTTTAACGTTGATCTAGATTTAGAAGAGAATGCCGCTAAGTAACTTTCAAAGCCAGATGAAAAATCTACATAAAGCTCAGTATATGTACTGATTAAATATTTAAGAAAGCCATTCTCATTGATTATTTTTTTCACAGAATTTTTCATAGGTATAGATGGAGGGAATAATCCGTCAACAAGTTCCTGATCAAAAAAATCCTCCGGTTTTTTTAACCTCAGATCATCTATTGTATGAAATGATGTATGGCCATAATATCTCTTTAGATGAAAAATTTTATCAAAGACTGTTTTGCCAGCGAGTGTACATTTCAATGAATAATCTTTAATTTTAAAATAACTCATTATAAAACATACCCCTTCAAATATTAATACTCGTTATTATTACCAAAAATTTTATAATTTAAACAGTATAAAATTGAGTTAATATTTTGATCTAATATTATTAATGTTACAGAATTAAACTTCTTCGCGGAAGTTTTGAATTGACCTTTAAAGAATTTAAAAACTGAACTTAATTATTATAATAAGCTTAATTTAATAACAGTTTTCAAGATAAAAACTTTTGTATTTTCAATCTGAATAATCTTTATCTTCCAAAAATTGGTTACGAACGGTTTCCAATGGATCATTTCTATCAAACAATCTACCCCACACTTCAATCCCCATTAAATACATCATGTCTCGTTGCCCTGCACTTCTTTTTAACCAACCAGAAAACGCCTCTGAACTCAGATTGAAGTTTTCCTGAACCCATGAATCTTTAATCCACTTCTCTGGCATATCGCCAATCCAAGCTCCTCCAGGAATACCAAAACCACATTTAGGTCGGTATATAATCTCTGATGGTAGTAACTTAGCCGCTAATCTTTTCAATATCCATTTTGGAGCTGGTCTGCCATTAAGTCCTAACCTTATTTTATGTTTTATAGGAATATTTTGAGCAAAATGAAAGAATTTTTCATTCATAAAAGGAAGTATAACGGAGGTATCGGCAACTGTTGACATTGCATTAATTCGAAGCATGAGAGGAAGCAAATAATCATATAACTCCCTCAGCGCCAACATACTAACCTCTCTCGCATATTTGTTATCTACATGTGCCAGTGTTTTCATTAATCGGTCTGACAGTTCATCGAATTCCATCATTCTCGCCCCTAACATGATGTCCAATCCGTATCTATCCATGGCCGTTCTTTGCGACATACCTAACCAATTTAATTTATTGCGAATAGAAGGGATCACTTTTCCTGCAATAGCACCACCAAAAGGAAAGTATTCGCTTAATAAGTATGCAACCATACTAAATTTAAACAAGGGCGTTGATCCATAGAAAAGAGCGTCGGCTCCCTCACCATCAAGCACGAGCCTATCTTTCTTCAAATAACCTTGAGCAGCTAGATATTGAAGAGCAATACCATTTTCCACAATAGGTGGCGTGCCTAAGTTATAGACGCCATCCACAAAATAATTAGTAAACTCAGATTTTCCAAACTTACAAATTGATAACTCAATATTTAGATGATCAGCAGCTCGACGTGCATATTCAACTTCAGAATCCCCTTCAACATCAACTGTAACAGCATATACTTTCGCATGTCTCGAACATATTGCCGCTATAGTACTAGAATCCACTCCTCCACTTAAAAGTATACTTGCTTCATTTGCACCTGCCAAAGATTCCTGCACGGCTATATCTAGTCTGGTTTCTATTTCATTTTCAATTTCCAGAACTGACTTACTTTTTAACTTTTCATGTAAGTTTTTGTCAACCATCGAAGCCGCATCAAAATAACGGCTAGATTTAATCTCAAAATTCCGAAGATTAACATCCAGAGTTTTACTTGCACTGAGCACATTAATATTTTCAAACAAAGTAAAGGGCGGTAAAGGAATTCCTAAATGGCACCATTCAATCACGCCTTCCCGGCGAACTTTCCTTTCTTTGGCCATCATTAAAACCAGGTCAAGACGATCACTAAAGCAAAAAAAATCATCAAAAACTGAATAATAAATAGAATTAATTCCGCATCTATCAACTAGCAACATCAAATGATCGTCAGAACCAAAATGCTTAACAGCGGCTAATGAACCCGCGAGAAGCGGAGTATCTAATGTACTACCTTGAAGATCGAGCCTATCCATAAACTCATTTAAAACACTACCATTATTTTTATTTGAATTTAAGTTAACAGTAGGTAAGTAACCGCTATAGCCATATTTATTTTTAGCATCACCAGAAATATTAGGAGCGGATAAAATGATTTTTTTTGTACTATGAATATTTGTGGGATGATCAATATTTTGATTGTCGCAGTATTTATATAATATATCTATTGCCAATGAAGCATTTTGATCAGATATATCTACAGATGCAATGCCAAAAATTGGCTTTTTCATATTTACTCCCCATTTTTTTATAACCTACCAATGTGTCTAATCTCCTAAGTAGTTGCAAATTTATTACAATCATACCTAAATGTTTATTTTATGGGAAGTTTCTTTTATTTTACATTTAATTACAAGTCACGAAATGCACAAGGAAATTAATATTATGGCACCAGAATTTAAACACACGCCTTCATTTATTTATGTTCCTTATTCTGTTTGCCAAAAAAGTTATATTTTAATCTATATGAAATTGATCTAATATTATTAAGTCTTTGATATTACTGGTCGGAATGACAGGATTTGAACCTGCGACCCCTTCACCCCCAGTGAAGTGCGCTACCATGCTGCGCCACATTCCGTTAACTTTGACCATATAATATTGGCGCAATATAGCGGCAGTTTATCATCCCTGCAACAGACCAATTGATCTTTTGTTAAAAAATTCATACGATGTTTAAATGTTGTCTCGTTCAGGAAAATAAAATGTTCAAAAAAATATCACTCTTCGTCCTCATCTGTATGTCTTCAAACGCTAATGCGCAGAATTTAGAAGAATTTACCGTTAAAAATATCCATTTCCATATGGGAGTAATCGCGGCCTTTGCCGAAGTGGTCAATATGGACGTAAAACAAATAGGCCTTAGCGAAATGTTTTCAGCCGATGAAGCAAGCAAATGGGAACCTGTGGTCAAACATATCGCAGAACGAAATGATGTGCTCTATTACCGTGAGAGTGATTTTCTTGTTACAGATTTATTCGCTCCTTCCCGAACAGCGGGTAAGACACTTTTTATAATTTATAAAGGTGATACGCTTGAAAAATATAATGCCTTAAAAGCGAGAAAAGCTGGGCTTATTACATCAAATAAATATAACAAAGATGCCAGACGTGAAATTGCCACCGGGTTTGGTAAACTGCTTGATTATTCAGATAATGTTATTAACGGGTTAATTGCTTCTAACGGTATTAAAAATTAATTTTAATTGCATTATCCTATTGGATAAAGAAGATTTAGACTTTCATCCGAAATAGACACCTTTCCCGGTAAAGTACCATAGCTATCACCGTCAGTCTGAATTGGCTCGCACATTTCATTGCTTTCAATATATAAGGATCTAGTCTCTATTATTTCAATGGACCTTGAAAAAGGGTATTTCTGCATAACCATTAAAAATGCATATTTCAAAGCACTTAAACGCCCTTTTTTCTTTGCCAATAAGACAAACATCGTTTCATCGGATAGGCTTGCATCAGGGGCACATATATAATGACCTCCATATAACTTTCCATTGCAGACAATAACATTCGAAGCCTGATAGACTTTATTATCAATAGTGACTTTATATAAAGTGTTACCATTTTTTATAACTGAAGCTAAGTATGATATTATATAAGCCGCTCTTCCAAAATATTTTTTGAGAGTTTTACTCACATTTTGCACTGACTTTGCATCATGCCCAACACTCAGCATTAAAGAATAATAATGGTCATTTATTTTACCCAGCCAGCATTCTTTAACAATACCATCCATAAGATATTTCACGATAGAATTTATATCTGTTTTCAGCTTAATTTCGAGTGCAAGAACATTAACCGTCCCGAGTGGAATGATGGCAAGCGGTATTTTATATGGGCATAGACCATTTATAACTTCGTTTATTGTACCATCACCGCCAGCTGCAACGATCATATCATAATGACTTGTTACATTATCACGAGCAGCCCTCGTTGCATGACCTTCCGATTTCGTTTCAACAATATCAAGGGATAATCCGTTTGCCTTAAGTTTTGCAACAATAGCTTGGAATTTACTAACCTGCCTCCTACCCGCTGTAGGATTGAAAATAATTAAAAGTTTTTTTCCATCTTGATCATTCATTGGCATCACTTTACTTCATTTCCAAATAATGAAGACTAGGAAAAGCTATTTTTTTAATGCTTTTGACAATGTATCATGCACCTTAACCAAACCATCACGAATTGATCTCAATGATGTGCCATCCGGCAAGTCTTCGTTGGATGCTGCCGGAAGCGGACTAATTTCTTCAACGCTTTGTATGACATAAGTTTGTTGAACAACGGCCTTTACGCCATGTTCACGAAGTAATTTTTGCGCGCCTTTGATGGTGTATCCATCATCATGAAGAAGTCTTCTGATAGCATCGATAATTTCTACGTCTTCCGGTCGATAATACCGCCGACCGCCACCCCGTTTCATTGGCTTTATCTGGCTGAATTTGCTTTCCCAAAAACGAAGCACATGTTGAGGAATACCAATGCCGTCAGAAACTTCGCTGATGGTTCGGAATGCATTCGGTGATTTCGCATGTTTTGAGGCTGACATTAAGCTCAATTTCTCTCTGTGCAACTACATCATTGTTCTTCGAACAACATAAACTCAAGCTGCATAATTATATAATCTTATGAATTACTAACGCGATCTTTGAGAACCTGAGAAGGCCTAAACACAAGAACTCTTCTTGGTTCAATCGGAACTTCTTCGCCTGTTTTCGGATTGCGGCCGATACGGCCCCCTTTATCACGAACAATAAAACTGCCGAAAGATGAGATTTTCACATTGTCACCTTTGGTTAAGTTAGAAGCAATTTCATCAAGAACAGTTTCGACGAGATCCGCAGACTCGTTTCTTGATAGTCCCACTTCCTGATAAACTGCTTCGATCAAATCAGCTCTTGTAACTGTTTTTCCGCTCATGTTTCCTACCTCTTATGTTTTCCTTAGCCTACTGTAGCTAGATTATACGGTCAATATCAAAGGGATGCGTAATGTTCCTAATAGTCTAGTTTATGTGTTAAAAAGAGAAAAAAGATATAAATATCACACAATTTTTAAGATTTACCATCTTAAAAGGCAGGCACCCCACGTGAATCCACCTCCCATGGCTTCGAGAATTACTATCTGACCACGGGTGATTCGGCCATCTCTAACAGCTTCATCAAGTGCAAGTGGAATTGACGCCGCCGAAGTATTTGCATGTTTATGCACCGTGATCACTATTTTATTCGGATCAATTTTTAGTTTACGTGCCGTACCATCCAATATGCGTTTATTAGCCTGATGTGGAACAATCCAATCAATATCATCAGATACCATCTTGCTGTCCTCAAGCACTTCACCGACCACAGAAGCCAGATTAACAACAGCATGACGGAACACTTCCCGCCCTTTCATCCGGAGGTGGCCAATGGTCCCCGTTGAAGAAACCCCACCATCAACATATAAAAGATCGTTATAGCGACCATCTGAATGAATTCGCGAAGCGAGAATTCCTTGATCGTCATTATTACCATCACCAGTTTGCGCGGATAATACCACCGCCCCTGCACCATCGCCAAAAAGAACGCAGGTGGTGCGGTCTTCCCAATCAAGAATACGGGAGAAAGTTTCCGCGCCAATGACAAGTACATTTTTTGCCTGACCAGCTTTAATGAAATTATCAGCCGTCGTAAGAGCATAAATAAAACCAGAACATACTGCCTGAATATCAAACGCGGCACCTTTAATTATACCAAGCTTACGTTGCACAGTAGTAGCCGTTGAAGGAAAAGTTTGATCCGCCGTTGACGTTGCAACAATAATCAAATCAATATCGTCCGCTTCAAGGCTGGCACTTTCAAGAGCATTCTTGGCTGCATTCACCGCAAGATCAGATGTAAGTTCGCCCTCAGCCGCAATATGGCGTTGACGAATACCCGTTCTTTCAATAATCCATTCGTCGGTAGTATCGACTTTCTCTTCAAGATCGCTGTTAGTGATAATGTTCTGAGGAAGATATGATCCGGTGCCGGAAATGACCGAACGTATGACGCTCATTATTTTTGTTCCTTAATATTCATTTCAATGACCTTAGCCTCATTGTCTGCTTCTTCCACTTCGGGATCAATCACCGTGCTATTGAAATTGGTAAGATCCCGTGTAATTTTCCCGGCTAAATCATTTTCAGCCATATCATAGGCAACACCGATCGCACTGGCAAACCCACTAGCGGACGCACCACCGTGACTTTTTATCACTAAACCATTTAATCCCATAAATACGGCACCATTATGGTTATTAGGATCGAGATGGTTTTTTAATGCCAGTAAAGATGAACTGGCAAATAATGCACCGAGTTTAGACACTAAAGACTCGTTTAGAGATCTTTTTAACAGGTTGGCAATCATTTTCGCCGTGCCTTCAGCCGTTTTCAAGGCAATATTGCCCGTAAAGCCATCAGTAACAACGACATCAACTTCACCACTGCCTAGACCGTGCCCCTCAGTAAAGCCTTTATAGTCCATCGGGATATTGGCCTCGCGTAGCATACGGTCAGCTTCTTGAATGGCATTGCTGCCTTTTAAACCTTCAACGCCGACATTAAGAATAGCAACAGTGGGCTTTGAAACACCAAGAACTGTTCTGGCAAAAGCCGCTCCCATGATGGCAAACTGAACAAGATTATTTTCATCACATTCCACATTTGCCCCAAGGTCAAGCATAATGCTTTCCCCTCTACTCGTTGGAATAATACTGGCAAGTGCAGGACGGTCTATGCCCGGCATTGTACGGAGAATAAATTTAGCTAAAGCCATTTGTGCACCGGTATTGCCAGCAAGCACAGCCGCATTGGCTTTACCGTCTTTTACGGCTTGGATAGATTTTCCCATACTGGAATCACGCCCACGCCTAAGAGCTTGACTGGGTTTCTCATCGGCGGAAATTACCTTATCCGTATGAAAAACTTCACAGCAACTCTTTAAGTTTGGAAAACGTGTTAAAAGGGGCACAATTTTCGTTTCGTCACCATAAATCACAAAACGTAAATTCGGCATTCTTTCACGCGCGATACTTGCCCCTTCAATAACAATATCAGGAGCGTGATCACCGCCCATTGCGTCTAATGAAATTATAAGTTCACTCGTCAAGACATACCCTTATTCAATATCTTTATTAATTATATGCTTAAATATTATACCAGAACCCTTAATAAGAAGTTCATAATGGCAAATGTTTAAAATATAGCAATATCCTACATCTTCAAGTCTTATGTTTGAGGTCTTTCAAAACACTAAACGGGTTTCTCTTTTCCGCGCCTAACGTTACATCTTCCTCATTGATTATTTTATGACCAAGCTCGTTACCAATTACCTTGTCATGACGCGGGTAAGGCTTCATTGATAAGGAAAGATATTCCGCAACATACTCACCAATATCCACCATTTTATCTGTGATAATTTCAATATCCTGCTCTTGCGCATCAAAATCTATTTCATTTGTTGCCTTATTTTCTTCTCCATCGCCTTCAATAATTTGAAAAACAATCGAAAACTCATCAATGATTGATTCGTTTATATCTTCTAGCGTCACAACGCAGTTTTGAACGATTGATGCGTCCATCTCAACACTAAGCCGATAATCACCAACATCCTTTTGCGCTAATTTTTTTAGACTACATTTCGCTTTCAAATGAACAACTTTGGGAATGGAAAACCTTTTCGCCAGTTTTTCACATTCCTCATCTGCTGCATCAAGTGGTATTATAGTGCCCGATTTTTTAATTAACTCGAGATTAAAAACTCTGCTAAATTCATTTTCAATATCGCTTTTAGACATTCGTTAAACCTTCTGGTTCTGTAAAATTGATGACGCCTGACATAATGTCATCTATTGATTGCCCAGTAACATTTTTATGTTCGTTAAAAACATATATGGACATATAATTTAAAATATCGGGACTAACATCTTTTTCACGGTATAAATTTCTATGAAGTGTTTTAGACATTTTATCAGTGTCCCCCAAACGAAATAAATCCTGATAAACCATCATTCTACCGAAAAATGCTTCCGCCATTACTTTTATTTTTTTACCAACACCTAAATCGCCAACCCCAATTTCACGTAAAGTAAGATCAAGGTTATCAAACATTATTTCTTGTAATATTCGCTTGAGATCAGCCACATTTTCCTCCTTACCATGGAGGTCAAGTTTATCCAGTATCAACGACATATGAAGTGCCAGAACATCAAACCTGCCATCAAGATTATCCTCAACGGCAAGGTCTGAATAAAAAATTGTGAGCCGTGACTGTGCAATAATCGACGAATATAGTTTATGACCTATATCATTCAGTCTTTTTTTCTTAAACAGGAAACCAAACATTTCATTTCTTACTTTCATAGTCACAATATTTATTCTTTAAAAAGCGACCCGTTAGTTATCATACAAAAATCATTTACTAAAACATTGACTAGCCACTGCGCAAATGCCATTTTGTTGCCAAATTTAGACCTCATAATAGAGTGCGTCGTCATACTTAAGGGTGTGGATTAACATGCAGTGACAGAAACTGCAATTAAATCTAGAGTAGAATGGCTATTTATATATAGCGAATGGTAGATATGAAAAAAATTATAAATAATATTATTTTAGCGACAACAATTATAATAACAATTTCTAGCTGTTCCACTATCAAAGATTACCGGGGTTATGTTCCAGATCAAAAACTGATAGATGCTATTAGAGCAGACGTTGATACCAAGGAAACAGTTATGTCTGTGCTTGGTAACCCGACCATGAAGGCAACCTTTGACGATTCGAACTGGTACTATTATAATAAAAGAACCGAACGTTGGGCATTTCTCAAAGAAAAAGTCATAGAAATGAATATACTTGCAATCTCATTCGATGATGAAAATTACGTTTCAGAAATCAAGCATTATACGGTTGCGGATAATAAAGTAATTGACGTTGTATCCAAAAAAACAGTTACCCACGGAAAAGATATAAATTTTCTTGCTGAACTCTTTGGTAACGTGGGCCGCTTCGGTTCAGCTACAAACGGCCCAACAGCAGGAAATTAAAAGCTTCTGCTGTCCCCTATTACGACGCGCGTAATCACCTCTTTATGTAATTCTTCATTGGCGAATTCTTTTATTTTTTCAGAAAGACTAATGAAATCAACAATGCGTGGATTATCTTCACGACCAACGGAATTCACACTATAATGACGAAGCAATTTATCTTTAATGATAAATATGTTTTTTGCTACGAGAGCTTTATTATCCTCACCAATAACTTCCATTGAAATGTCCATTACCGTGTAATTTAAAACTCTGCCTTTATAAAATAAAGGCAGTTGAAGTCTATCCATATTGGCATATTGATAATCAGGAAGTTCCGGTGCATGTTCTTCAACCACTTCCTCAACAGGTTCAGCGTGTTCTTCACCGGATTGCATCATAAAAAATCCGGCAGCACCGCCACCACCAAATATTAGTCCTGCAAGAAGCCCAATTATCAGCAGTTTTTTACCGCCACCTTCTGGTTTTTCTTCTTCTGTTGCTTCTTCCGGTTTTTCTTCGTCGGCCATTTCATCACCTTAAACTTTAAAAATGACGAAATCCTTTTTTTGTCTGAGTAATTTCAGAGCCATCGTCATCTAATAATTTTATCTGTAATGCTTTCGTAATCTCACCAATTTTCGTCAGCTTTATACCAAGTTCGTCTGAAAGGTTTTTAATCACAGCATTCTTATTCTTTGGTGCAGTGAATAATAATTCATAGTCATCACCACCACTCCAAGCAAGGCGACTATAAGCTTTATTGGTTGCTAAAAGATTACCGAATACTTGAGAAGATGGAATTTTTTCCAGATTAAGAATAGCCCCGACACCGGAGTTTTCGCATATATGTGAAATGTCCCCCATAAGTCCATCAGAAACATCCATCATTGATGTTATAATTTCCGTTAATGCCCGCCCAAGTTTTAGACGCGGCTCCGGAAGGTAGTAGCGATTTATCAATTCATCATAAAGGGTCCGGTCAAGGTCATCCTGAAGCACGACTAGGCCACCAGCCGCATCCCCTAAAGTACCCGATACATATATATCATCCCCGACTTTTGCGCCGGACCTTGATATATTCACCCCTTTATCCGTTTGGCCGATTGCCGTAACGGAAATTGTGACAGGGCCGCTTGTTGATACCGTATCGCCGCCCCATAATTTCCAGTTATATCTTTCCTGATCCTGTTTTAATCCTGCGGAAAATGCCGCAAGCCATTTTTCAATATCAAAATTTTTCTTTGGCAAAGAAAGACTTAGTAAATAACCAAGCGGTTGCGCCCCCATTGAGGCAAGATCAGATAAATTTACTCGCAATGATTTTTGCGCCACCAAAAACGGATCATCATTTTCAAAAAAATGTACGCCCGCAACCAATGTATCCTTGGTAAATATCAGTTCTTTATTTTGTTCGGGTGAATAAATTGCGGCATCATTTGATAACGAAAAAGCTGGTGCCCCCTTACCGCTCAAGGGGGTAAAATATTTCTTTATCAGATCAAATTCAGATTTTGACAGTTTCTATTCTCTCGTCTGTTTAGCAATTTTATCAAGTACGCCATTTACAAATCCCGGTGTGCTGTCTTCAAAAAATGCTTTTGTTACATCGACATACTCATTGATGATAACGCTGGTCGGAATATCTGGTCTGGCGATAATTTCATATGAACCGGCCCGAAGAATGGCCCGAGCCACCGATTCAATGCGGTCCAGTTTCCATTTTTTACTTAAATTAGTTTTTATTTTTTCATCGATTTCATCGACACGCTTATCAACACCGATGACAAGGTCGGTAAAAAAAACGGCATCGGCTTTCGAATATTTTTCATCATCAACAATTTCACCCAAACGGTGTTCAACAAATTCCCGGGTAACAACAATACTCGGCGAACCACTCGCCTCAATTTGGTATAGTGCCTGAACCGCGGCAAGACGCGCTGAGCTTCTTGCTCCACCTTTAACGGTTTTTTCATTTGTCATTAGTTATTAATTCCATATTGTTTCTTAAGCTCAACCATCCGAAGTGCTGCTTCTGTAACGGCAGCACCTTTGTTATATTTATCTACCGCACATCTCGCCCAGGCCTGATCACGGTTTTCAACTGTTAGAATACCATATCCAATGGCTAGTCTGTCATTTACCGCTAAATCCTGTAATGCGCGCGCGCTTTCCTCACAAACATAATCATAATGGCTTGTTTCACCGCGGATCACACAGCCAAGGGCGACATAACCATCGTAACCGTCATTGCCATCAGCGGCAAACCTGATCGCTGCCGGAATTTCAAAGGCACCCGGAACAGAAATACGGTTATACTGCGCGCCTGCTGCTTCGAGCACCTGAATGGAACCTTTTACCAGCTCGTCGGCAATATCATCATAAAATCGTGCTTCAACAATAAGAATTTTCATAATATTATCCCTTTTTGTCGACAATTTTAAGCTCAAGATTTTCATCGAACCTCTGATGTCCAATAATATTCAAGCCATACCCTTCAATACCGATAACATTCTGTTCACTGTCAGATAACAGAACAAAATCTTTAACACCGAGGTCGAGAAGAATTTGTGCACCAATGCCGTAATTTCTAATATTAGGTGATTTTTTGACTTTCTTCTGGTCTTTTTTGGCGATCTGATCGGAAATATATGTTTTTCTATTCTCACGAAGGAAAACCAAAATACCACATTCCTCTTTGCCAAGCTCTTCCATTGCGCGATTACACTGGCTTATTCTTGGGCCTTTCTGGCCGAGTAAATCTTCAAAAATATTAAAGGAATGCATCCTCACCAATACTTTCTTCGCGGTTTTAGGATCACCTTTAACCAAGGCAAAATGTTGAATTTCATCATCCTTGGCAAGGTAAGCCCGCATATTAAATTTACCGCCAAATTCGCTGTCTACTTCGGTTGTCTCAATACATTCAACCAAATTATCATTGCGGCGACGGTAAGCAATAAGATCAGCAATCGTTGCAACTTTCAAATTATGCTTTTTGGCAAAATCAACTAAGTCAGGCAAACGGGCCATTGTTCCGTCGTCATTCATAATCTCACAAATCACACCGGACGGAATAAGTCCCGCCAGCCGTGCAACATCAACCGCCGCTTCTGTATGTCCCGCACGCACCAATACCCCACCCCGTTTTGCAACAATTGGAAATACATGTCCCGGTGTGACGATATCATCTTTGTCCTTTGTCGGGTCAATGGCAACGGCAATCGTATGGGCGCGGTCAGCAGCAGAAATACCAGTGGTAACCCCTTCTGCGGCTTCAATTGAAATGGTAAATGCTGTTTGATGACGGGTCGCATTTTTTTGTGACATCATGCTAAGGCCGAGATCTTCTGATCTTCTAGCGGTTAGCGCCAGACAAATAAGGCCGCGGCCATGGGTCGCCATAAAATTAATCGCATCCGGCGTTGCCATTTGCGACGGGATGATAAGGTCCCCTTCATTTTCACGGTCTTCATCATCAACAAGAATGAACATACGTCCATTTTTTGCGTCTTCAAGTACATCTTCAATAGGGGATAAAAAATTATGCGGCATTCTGATCTCTATGTCTTTTTTAAATTATGTATTTTTATTGTTCACGCATTCTGGCTACATATCGTGCCAAAATGTCAATTTCAACATTCACACGGTCACCCACGGCGAGAGTAGAGAATGTTGTTTTTTCCTGGGTATGGGGAATGATATTAATGCAAAATAATGTACGGTCAGCCTCGTCAGTAACATCATTGACCGTTAAGGAGGCACCGTTAATGGTTACAGAGCATTTTTCAGCAACATATGATTTTAAATTATTAGGAAGTGTAAAAGTAAATTTCTTACTGTCGCCTTCTTGCTCAACAGAAATAACTTCACCAACCCCGTCCACATGTCCGGTAACAAGATGACCACCAAGTTCCTCGCCGACTTTAAGCGCACGTTCAAGGTTCACCCTTGTTCCAGCTTTCCATTCACCAAGGATTGTACAGGATAAGGTTTCACCGGAAACATCAACGCCGAACCAGTCATCCCCCTTATCAACGACCGTAAGGCAAACACCGGAACAGGCAATTGAGGCCCCAAAATCGATGGTCGATGTATCATAAACCGTGCTTATGACAATACGCGTATCGCCATTGTTTTTAAGCTCGGTGACTTCACCAATATCGGTAATAATTCCTGTAAACATCTTATACCTAGCGTAGTATTTCAAATTCCTGCCAATGATCTGGCCCAGTCGATCCTTCATCCACAAGGGATAATTCTAAATGGTTTTCCAGCTCATTATAAGCAATATCATATAGCGCATTCACGCCTTTTTCGCCAATTAAATCGTCAGATTTAAACCATAGCAGACGGTCTACCAGACTTGCCTTAATCAGGGAAGCATTAAGTTGTGCTCCGCCTTCAGATAATAGCCTTGTGATCCCTTCCCTCACTAGCGTTTTCATAACCTGGTGAAGATTGACGCGGTTTTGGTCATCACGCTCCAGACAAAAAACTCTCGCCCCCGCTTTTTCAAGCATGGCATATTTCTGTTCATTAAAGCTTGAAGTCATAATCCACAAAGGAATATCTTTTGCCGTTTTACAAAGTTTGCTTTCAGCTTTTATCCTAAGTTCTGTATCAACAACAACTCTTATTGGCGAACGATCTTCAAGTCCGTCTACCCGGCAATCAAGCATAGGATCATCAATAAGAGCAGTGCCAATCCCGACCATAATTGCATCATGATTAGCGCGGTATAAATGGCCCCGTCTTCTTGATTGTTGGCTTGTGACCCAATTCTTATTGCCTTTATTTTTGGCAATTTTTCCGTCTTTTGAACTGGCAATTTTTATCGTAACAAGTGGGCTTTTTTGACTTAATTTTTGGAAAAAACCTTGATGGATAAAATCAGCTTCTTTTTTACAAAGACCAAGCTCAACTATAATCCCTGCCTTCTCAAGTATTTTGATACCATCGCCACTTACTCTTGGGTCAGGATCAGTTGTGGCAATGATTACTTTTGATAGTTTTGCATTTACCAATGCTTCTGCACAAGGTGGTGTTTTACCAAAATGCGAACAAGGCTCCAACGTTACATAAGCCGTTGAATTTTCAGCATTTCCTGCATTTTTAAGGGCAATGGTTTCCGCGTGGGGGCGACCGCCTGCCGCAGTCCAACCACGGCCAATAATATGCCCCGACTTAACAATGACACACCCTACGGACGGGTTCGGCGATACAGTACCGTGACCACGCCGCGACAGATCAAGTGCCATTTTCATATAGGCCTTATCATCTTCACTAAATGTCGGGTTAGTTTCCATCATTATCAGCTATCTCGCTGACGAAATCTTCAAAATCACTGGCTTCACGGAAGTTTTTATAAACCGAGGCAAAACGGACATAAGCAACCGTATCGAGCTGCTTTAATCCTTCCATGATTAATTTGCCGATACTTTCCGATGGTATTTCATTCTCGCCCATACTTTCAAGCTGTCGAACTATTCCGCTTATCATGCGTTCAACCTGATCTTGTTCAACCGGACGTTTGCGGATTGCCATCTGAACCGAACGTTCAAGTTTCTCACGCTCGAATGATACTTTTTTACCGGACGTTTTAAGAACCGTCAGCTCACGAAGCTGCACGCGCTCGAACGTGGTGAACCGCGCCCCGCAACCGCCGCAAGAACGGCGGCGCCGTATCGCTGAATTATCCTCTGTCGGACGACTGTCCTTAACCTGAGTATCTTCATTTCCGCAAAATGGGCACCGCATGTTTTATCCTTTTATCTTAATAAATCGGGAATTTAGCACATAATGCGATTACTTTTTCCCGAACAGACGCCTCAACGGCACTGTTATCTTCAGGATTCTTGACTAAGCCGTCAAGAATTTCCAGTATATAATCACCTACCGCTTCAAATTCTGCCTCGCCAAACCCACGTGTGGTTCCCGCTGGTGTGCCAACACGAATACCAGAAGTAATCATCGCTTTTTCCGGATCAAAAGGCACGCCATTTTTGTTACAAGTAATATTCGCCCGACCCAGTGATGCATCCGCCGCTTTACCTGTAAGGTTTTTTGGACGAAGATCAACAAGGATTAAATGAGTATCCGTTCCGCCAGAAACAATATCGCAACCCCCCGCTTTTAATCGTTCGGCCAGTGCATGAGCATTTTTCTTAACCTGCAATGTATATTCTTTAAATTCCGGCGTTAACGCTTCACCAAGCGCAACGGCCTTAGCGGCAATAACATGCATAAGCGGCCCACCTTGAAGACCAGGAAATACAGCACTATTGAATTTTTTAGCAAGATCAGGATCATTTGTCAGGATCATACCACCGCGCGGACCGCGAAGAGTTTTATGATTGGTTGTTGTCACCACATGAGCATGGGGAAGCGGGCTTGGATGATGCCCACCGGCAACAAGACCAGCAAAATGGGCCATATCCACCAGCAAATATGCCCCGACGCTATCAGCGATTTTACGCATACGGGCAAAATCAATTTCGCGCGGGTAAGCAGAACCACCAGCAATGATCACCTTTGGTTTATGCTCATTCGCCAATCTTTCAATTTGCTCAAAATCCATTAAATGTGTATCGGGACACACGCCATATTGAATGGCATTAAACCATTTTCCAGACTGCGCAGGCGGCGCACCGTGGGTAAGGTGACCACCGGCATCAAGTGACATACCAAGGATCGTATCACCCGGCTTGGTTAGGGCAAGCATAACCGCCCCATTTGCCTGTGCCCCGGAATGCGGTTGCACATTGACAAATTCGCAGTCAAATAATTCTTTTGCCCGTTCAATGGCTAAACTTTCAGCAATATCAACATATTCACAGCCGCCATAATAACGCCGTCCGGGATAACCTTCAGCGTATTTATTGGTCA
>JAESUD010000348.1 GCA_016763335.1 Emcibacteraceae bacterium
CTGCTTCGTTGGAATAAAGTCCCCTGGCCACACCAGCTTGAATTGCCGCCTTGATCGCGACACCGGCAAAACCACCCGCAGCAGCCGTACCGTTTATAGCCCCGTCAAAAATCAACATAAAGGCATCCGGTATCGATGAAAAATTCAGTACTAAAATAATAATTCCGACAAATAAATAAAGCCCCGTCATGACGGGCACTGTTACTTCGGCCATTCTAGCGATTGATTTAATACCGCCGATAATCACAACAAAAACCAACAATGACAAACATGCACCACTTATATAAGGATCAATGGAAAAATTAAATTCGAAAACTTTGGCAATAGCATTCGCCTGTATCATGTTTCCAGTGCCAATTCCGCCGAGTACCATTAGAACGGCATATACCGACCCAAGCCATACCATTTTTTTTGGTAAGCCAAATTTCATATAATACATTGGGCCACCAACGAAGAACCCGTTCTTGTCTTTGGTTCTATACTTAATAGCCAGCACGCCTTCTGCATATTTTGATGCCATACCGCAAAGAGCCGTAATCCACATCCAGAAAATAGCGCCCGGCCCGCCAATGACAATCGCCGCAGCAACACCAATAATGTTCCCCGCGCCAATAGTACCGGAAAGTGCAGTCATTAAAGACTGCATAGGGGTGATACCGTTATGGGCATCGGTATGTGACATTGATTTTTTACTAAAGAGACTTTTGAAACCTGCTTTTAATCGCCTAATTGGCATAAACTTAAGGCCAATAGTTAAATAAACACCCGTACCAAGCAGCAATGTCAGCATAATCGGCCCCCAAACGATATTACTTAAATTTTGAGCAAACTCTGCTAACGCAAGCTCCATAAATCACTCCCAACAATATTTTGTTTTCGGTGATTTTAATGAGATTGTGACTTAAAGCAATGACAAAAATAGTTCAGACTGAATTACACCCACCCCAAAAACGCTTTAGGCGCGATGTGGGATTTGAGGGTATATTTCTTTCCAACGCTTATTCAGGCTTGTCTTTTGTTAAATATTTTTCAATATGGGTCAAATAAATTGGAATATAATGCATGCTGTTCTCTTCATTATAATATGACGGAAATAACAACCCTTTAATCGTACGCATGATCACAAAACGAAAACTTATTTTTGCACCGCCACCTAAATTCTTCAAATAATAAAACAACAATTTTAATGATTGAGTGATGGCTTCGGAAGTTTTGACTTTTTTACGTGGCGCGTCCTTATTTTCATATGGCAGATGCGCATATTGTGGATAAAATTTTGATATCGCTTTCGTATGAAAGTTATGATCAAGAAAATATTCAACAGGTAATGACGTAAGAAATTCAAACACTTCCGGATCAAGAAAAGGCGCAAAAACATGGCATTTTCTTTGTAATATCATCCAGCTTGAAGCCGCGCCACTACGCCTTGAAAGATTCCAAAGTGAAAACATTGCTATTGGATTACGGAAATCTTTTTGTTTTTCAAGTTCCGCAGCATATGTTTTTACCGCAAGTTCTCTATTAAATATTTTATAGTTTTCCTCGCCAATCATTTTCTCAAGATAACCATCGTCACCGATAACATCATCTACAATCTCTTCATATTTTCCAGCTTTATAAAGATCATATCTATTTTTGGTTAAAAACTCGCCTGCGGAGAGAGTGCCGCCGCAAATTCCATCATAAATCGCGTCAAACCCATTTTCTTCGAGATGATTTGCAACAGGCACAATCCAAGAATGATGAAGCGACATAAAATTAGTCACTTCATTTTTTTCAAGCTCCTGTTCAAGAGATATGGCAGGTTGGTCAAAAAGAACGTGATTTATCCCTAACTCTTTCGTAACTTCCTGAGCAATTATTGCATCCTGGTCTGGTTTTGGTGCCTGAGCCATTGTTGTAAGCGCTGTATCAACATCAAGCTTTGCTTTATCAAGGGCAAATAAAATATGCCTTGAATCGCGTCCTCCAGACAGAGGAAGGCCAATTTTTTTAAGCCCGGCATCTTTATATTTATCAACGGCTTTTTGGAACAGTTCACCAAACTTTATTATGGCATCGTCTAATGAAATATCACTTTTGGCGCCTTCTTTTGCCATAGCATCCTGTGTAATACTTAAACCATTAACATCATATTTAAGCGAAATTCCAGGCGGAAGAACTTTAATACCTTTAAAGGGGGTCATGTCACCAAGAAACATTTCCATTCTTAAAAATACTGCAATAGCGGCGGTATCTAATTCCTTAACTTTACAAAGTTCAAGGAGTTCTAAGGGTGCAGTGGAAATCGCAAATACATCATCATCCTGATAATAACATACTGGAAAAAACCCATATTCGTCATTGATAAATTCCAGGCAATCATTTTCATACTTCCACTCGGCAAACACGCCATGACGAGAATCTTCATCACCTATTTTATATCCAATGAATACATTTTTATCACCAACGGCTTCAATTCCGTTTTCAGTCTTACGAAGCACAATTGTTTTAGTGCCGAATTCGCCCCTATTTATCATTTACTTGTCCCAGCCTAATATAAAAATATTATTTATAAATTATTCTTTTTGAAGTTATCCAACCACCTTCTTCACAAGGCGGCACATAATATACGACAAAATAAATAACAATTTATTACTTTTTCAGACTTAAATATTCACTGAGATATTTTTGCGCTAATTTTGCGTATCCATTTGAGCCAAATACATTATTTTCCAACATTTTAGGGCTCATTTCCCTAACGTATTTTGCCGGACGTCCCATCCACAGCTCTGCCTCGCCAATCGTTTTACCCGGACTAAGCAAAGACCCAGCCGCGAGCATCCCACGCGCACAAATGCGGCTATTATCCATTGTTGCGGCATTAAATCCGACAAACCCACCATCTTCAATAGTTGTACCGTGAACCATTGCCATATGACCGATCAATACATCATCACCAATTTGCGTGTTAATGCCCCCACTACTAACATGGATAACGCTACCATCCTGAATATTGGAACTTTCGCCAATGATGACACTCCCCACATCACCGCGAATAACCACATTAAACCAGATACTACTACCAGTGCCTATTTTAACATTGCCGATTATTCGTGCACCGGGTGCAATAAAGCAATTGTCGGCAATTTCCGGCCATACCCCACCAAAAGGGTATAATTTTCCGCCACCATTTGCGATTTTAAATGTTTGATTTTCCATTTTAAGAATTTAAAGCCTTGATAAAATTTTCTTCATCTACATTGCCGCCGCTTAAGACAATGCAAACCTTCTTTCCTTTAACATCAATTTTTCCGTGAAGCACTGCGGCTAGTGCCACAGAGGCACCGGGTTCAACAACAAGTTTCATTTTCTCCCATGCATATTTCATGGCCGATAGAACTTCGTCATCCGTTACCGTTAAAACACCTGATAAATTATTACTCATTATTGTGAATGTCATTTTTTCTGGATGCTGTGTCAAAATAGCATCACAAATTGTACCCGATGACCTTGCATTGCTTTCGATCTTACCACTTTCAAGTGACCTTTGAACATCATTAAACCCATCCGGCTCTACACCGTAAATTTCAGTTTTTGGACTTACCCCTTTTATGGCAATAGAGCATCCGGATATCAGGCCACCACCACCAATAGGTGTCATGAATATATCGAATTTAACGGATTTCTCTTCTGCTTGTTGTACTGCTTCGAGTGCCACTGTCCCTTGACCTGAGATAATATAAAAATCTTCAAACGAAGGCACCACAATCGCACCTGTTTCTTTAGAAATATTATCAGCAATTTCCTCACGGCTTTCTTTATCCCGGTCATATGTAACAACTTTAGCACCGTAATTCCTAGTGTTTTGCAATTTCATTTTAGGTGAATCTTCTGGCATAACAATAGTTGCATCGATGCCAAGTAACTTTGCAGATGCAGCCACCCCTTGCGCATGATTACCAGATGAATAAGCGACAACACCTTTTTTCTTTTCTTCATCATTAAGACGACTAAGGCGGTTATAAGCACCACGAAATTTAAACGCACCAACACGTTGTAAACATTCCGCTTTTACGTATATTTCTGCTGATAATTTTTGTGACATATCTTCGCATTTCAATAGAGGTGTCTTTACAGCTACATCGGAAATTTTAGCCGCTGCCGATATAACATCTTTAAGTTCTGGTAATATATTTTCATTCATTGAATTCTAATCTCTTTTTTTAACAAATATTATAAAAGGCATATTTATTATCAATATACTCGTTCAACAATCCGTTGCAACCACCATTCCATCTTACCGGTTAGACAAGAATATTTTTCCTTAAACATTCTCTTCCCTTGCTTGTTTTAACGCTTTTGAATAGGGTTTATTCCTATATATAAAAAACTTCGCGGGAGCCTAAAATGAGAATTATGAAATTGCTGATTAGCAGTGTATTTATTTGTTCCATTGCATTAACTGCCAATGCTCAAGAGCTAAGGGGAAAAAGTTTCTATCCTGATGATGTTAATTATAATCCAAACATTCCAAAACCCGAAGATATCATTGGTCATCCGTTAGGTCACCGCGTGGCGCGGCATGATCTATTGCTTAAATATATGCGCATTGTTGCAGAAAAATCCGATCGGGTTAATGTTGAAACCATCGCCCAAACCCATGAAGGTCGCGATATTTTAATGTTGACAATAAGCTCCCCTGAAAATATGGCGCGAATTGATGAAATTAAAGCGGCCCATGTTGCCTTAAGTGATCCAAACTCGGATCAGAAAATCAGTACTGACATGCCAGTGGTCACATGGCTTAATTACGGCGTTCACGGCGCGGAAGTTAGCTCGACCGATAGTTCTATGGCAGTCGCCTATTATCTGGCGGCAGCCGAGGGAAATTATATTGATGAAACCCTTAAAAACAGTGTCATATTGATCATTGCCACATTCAATCCGGACGGTAATAGCCGCCAATCGGCATGGAACCATATGCATGGCTCAAACGTTAGCATCACCGATCCTAACGGCAGAAATCATAATACATTCTGGCCCGGCGGCAGAACAAATCATTACTGGTTTGACCTCAACCGTCAATGGTTACTGCAACAACAACCCGGGCCGCAAGGCTGGGTCAAGAAATTCCACGAATGGAAACCCAATATAAGCGTCGATCACCATGAAATGGGCACCAATAGCACATTTTATATCCCGCCCGGGGTACCAGATCGTACCTATCCCTTTATCCCCACTGAATCCATGGATTTACTCGCCGAAGTCACAAGCCGTCCACGCGATTTTATGGACAGCGAAGCGAGACTGTATTTCAGTGAAGAAGGCTATGATAATTTTTACATCGGCAAAGGGGCTACCTACCCTCATATGAATGCTGGCATCGGGTTATTACTTGAGCAGGCAAGAACCTTGGGTGAAATTGAAACCGTCCATGGCATTTTATCTTTCCGTGATAATGTCAGAACATATCTTAATTTAAGTCTTTCTCTCGTTCGCGCAGGATTAGAACTCCGCCCAAGACTGCTTGATTATCAAAAAAGATTTTACCGTGATGCTATGAAACTAGCATCTGATGATGACATTAAAGGGTATATATTCGCCTCACCAAAAGATAAAGCCCGAGGGTTTCATTTTCGTGAAATGCTAGGCCGTCATAAAATTGAGGTTAATATTTTAAATCGTGATGTCACTGTGGACGGCAAAACATATAAAGCGCACGAAAGCTATTTAGTTAAAACCAATCAAAAGCAATATACCCTCATCAAAGGCATCTTTGAAAAAATCACCACATTCGATAATAATACTTTTTATGATGTTTCCGGCTTTACCATGCCCCTCTCATTCGGCATGGATTTTGCGCCAGTAGGTTCACGGGAAACATCAAACGCAGGAGACATCGTCTTACCTGTATTTCCAACGGAAACACCACCTGAAAAAGCCAGTGTCGCATATCTGTTTGAATGGAACGAATATTACGCGCCGCGCGCTTTAAACCGCATTTTGCAAGCAGGGTTAAAGCCTAAAGTGGCAACAAAACCGTTCAGCATTAATACCGCAGAGGGTAAAATCAATATGGCCGCAGGCAGTATTATGCTTCCTGTTGGCTGGCAAGGCGGATTTGCCCATAGTGATGTATCAAAAATCATGGAAACGATTGCCCTAAAAGACGGCATAAAAATTCATGCGGTTGGCAGCGTCCGGACACCCACCGCAGGTATGGACCTTGGCAGTAATAATTTTAAAGTAATCGAAAAACCAAAAATCTTACTAATGGTCGGTGAAGGCATCCGCGCCTATGACGCTGGTGAAGTCTGGCATTTACTTGATTACCGCATGAGAATTCCGGTAACGCTATATGACAAAAGAAAACTCGGCTCATTGGATATCAGCGACTATACCCATATCATTTTTGTTGGCGGAGATTACGATACCGATGATGAAAGTCTAAAACGAAAATTATCCCGGTGGGTCCGCGACGGCGGCACTGTTATTGCCCACCGCCAAGGAGCGAAATGGGCTGGTGAAATTCTGCTGGATATTAAAGACGAGAAAGAAGAGTTTCCTTTAGAACGCCAAGATTACGCCGACAAAACCCCCAATGAAGTGGAAAACATTGTCGGCGGCGCCATCATGCAAGGTGATCTTGATATTACCCACCCTATTGGTTTTGGTTATGTAAACCGCGAAATATATACACACCGCGATACTTTAATCGCGTTCGATCCACCGAAAAATCCCTATGCAACAATTGTCTCGATCCCGGAAAATGCCGTGGCGTCCGGTTTTGCATCCAAAGATAACCAAGAAAACCTTGCAGGAAAAGCAATGGCCATTGCCGAAAGACTAGGCAAGGGTTCTGTGATATTATTTGCCAACAACCCGAATTTCAGGGCTTATTTCTATGGTTCAAACAAGATGTTTTTAAACGGGTTATATTTTTCAAAGGCCTTTAACAAACCGAGAGACTAAATGAAACAAAAAGAAATTGCTTATAGCATTGTCGATGTTTTTACCGACACCCGCTTTCGGGGAAATCCATTAGCGGTAATTCATGACGGACGAGCACTTGACGGTGAAGAGATGCAATCCATTACCCGCGAGTTTGGATTTTCGGAAACCTCTTTCATATTGCCACCATTAAATGCCGGATCAACGGCACAGGTGAGAATTTTTACCCCTGGCGAAGAAGTACCCTTCGCTGGACATCCCAATATTGGCACGGCATATATTGTCGCAACCAAACAGACTGCCGCAAGCTGGGATGGCGCAGATGAACTTAGCTTCGATGAGCTTGGCGGATTGGTAAGCATCAATCTGTTTCGTGAAAATAATAAGGTGGTTGGTGCAAAGTTAAAGGCACCGCAAGCATTGGAAATACGGGGCGAGTGCAGCTCAAGTCTTGTTGCTGCTTGTCTAGGGCATAAACCTGACAATATTTTGGAAACGCGCTTCAAACCATGTGTCGCCAGTGTCGGGTTACCATTTGCATTTGTTGAACTTTCCGATTTAGACGCACTTCAGTCAATTGAACTTGATATTTCATCCTTTAAAGCGGCAGCGAAAGCCGGGCCGGAAACTGTCGACGGTTTTTGCCTTTGCGCCTTTGTGGTCACCGATGAAGATGAGACAAGTATCAGTGTACGTTCAAGAGTTGTTTCACCGTTAGGTCACCCAATCGAAGACCCGGCCACGGGCAGTGCATCCGGTGCTTTGGGCGGTTTATTAAGACTTGGGCGAACAGATGATGATTTCACGGTGAATATAACACAGGGC
>JAESUD010000349.1 GCA_016763335.1 Emcibacteraceae bacterium
GCCCTGAATTAATTTGCTATCTTTCGGTAGGGCCGTAAATTCAGGCACGCCGTTAAGGGCAATATTCAATTTGGCGGATGATCCGCGAATTTTGAACCTTTTTGCTGCCTTAACAACTTTTTCACCAGCATCTTTTGGATCCATTATACCAAGGAAAGTACGTTTGGCATCAAGGTTGGACACAACCCTGTCAGCAAAAATTTCTTCACCATTATCAAGGCGGACACCAGTAACCTTGCCGTTTTTGACCATAATCTGATCAACGGGTGCTTTGGTGCGGATTTCGCCGCCATGTTCTTGAAATGCACCGGCAAGTGCGCTGGATATTGCCCCCATGCCGCCGCGGGCAAAGCCCCATGCGCCAACACTGCCGTCGACATCACCCATATAATGATGCAGAAGCACATAAGCCGTTCCCGGTGACATCGGGCCAAGTCCAGTGCCAACGATTGCCGACCCAGCTTTATGGGCTTTAATTAAATCGGATTCGAAAAATTGATTAAGGTAATCACCAACGCTAATGGTGAAAAAACGCACAAAATCATGTAGGTCTTTTGCGCCGAGTTCACCAAATTTCTTGGCAAGAAAAGCAAGCTCGCCGATATCGCGGAATTTAAAACTTGTCGGGTCGGGCGGGGTTCTAAGCAACATCGGACGAATGAAACGACACCATTTGGCCATTTCGTTATAATATCGATCGTAAGCATCAACATCGATCGGGCTATGACGCCTTATTTCACGGCGCATAACCTCATGGTCGCTGTAGCTTCCCAGATAATCACCGCTGTCGGTAAGCGAAAATCCACCATTATAAGTGACAACCTGAAGACCATGTTTTGCGAGGTTAAGATGACGGTAAATTTCTGGCCTGAATAGACTGCAGACATAGGAGCAGTTTGAATATTTCCAGTCTTCGTGGAGATTGCGACTGACGGTGGCGCCACCGATATAGTCATTTTTCTCCACCACAAGAACATCTAGTCCTGCTTTTGCTAAAAACGCTGCGCTTGTTAGGCCATTATGGCCAGCGCCAACGACAATAATATCATATTTTTTCATCGATTTTATATCCTTCACAGGCAAACGTCTATCTTACACAGGCAATAGCCCGTCGAATCATCCCATATTCATTTTGTGACTATGCCCATTAGTTTTTAAATTGTCCAGTCAAATAATGAATGAATAGTTATTCAGTAACTTGATGTAAGCTTTTATATTGACTTAATTAATTATTGTAGTAATATTATAGAATTAATGATATGGAATGAGATATGACCGCGCTGCAAAAACCGCAAACAACACGACGAGCTGCAAAAGCTGTGCGTCGTCGTCAGCTTATCGAAGCGGCCATTAAGTCTATTGCTAAACGAGGCCTTGGTGATACGACCTTGGCTCATGTATCTAAAGCAGCAGGGTTAAGTCAGGGCATTATTAACCTACATTTTACCAATAAAGAAAATCTACTTTACGAAACTTTAAAGTATATTCGCAGCGAGTATGAACAAAATTGGCGATCTGCACTGGAAAAATCAGATGCTGATCCCGCAAGCCAGCTTACTGCTTTGCTGAAAGCCGATTATCAGTCCGCGGTTGCCGATGTTAAAAAATTGGCCGTATGGTTTGCTTTTTGGGGTGAGGCGAAATCACGTCCGACTTATAAGAAAATTTGCCAGGAACGGGTGACTGATTATTCGGAAATACTTCAAGAACTTATCGTTGAACTTATTGATGAGGGCGGGTATTCAGATATTAATGTTGCTGATTTAGCGGAAGGTATTATTGCCATGGCCGATGGCCTATGGCTTAATATACTAATCTCTGCCAATGGTTTTAAACGCAGCGATGCTGAAAGAGTTATGATGCAATATCTCGCTCAAGTTTTTCCAGAGCACCGCCACGTATTTTTATAAGTATTCAGTCCGTTAGTTTTGTGAGTTCAATGGCATCATATTGACTTGCATAGGCGTGGACTGCGGTTGTGCCGCCAAGATGCATCAGCATAATTCTACTGCCTTTTTCAAAACGTCCGGCTTTGGCAAGATCAAGAAGTCCTCTAATTGCTTTGCCTTCGTAAACGGGATCGGCGATTAATCCTTCGGCCTGTGAAAATAATTTCATGGCGGCAAAGGTATCATCATCGGTGACACCGTACGGGCTTAAACCTCCGGCAATAATTTCAATATCATCGCTGTCTACTCGCTCAGGAAGGCCCATTTTTATCAGAGTGTCATTGGCCAGTTGCAGGACGCGCTGCTTTTTAATTGATGTTTCTTCATCATCGGCGATCCCAATTACCCGGGTGTTTTCGCCCATTACTTTGAAGCCTGCGACCAGACCAGCCTGTGTGCTACTGCTGCCTGTGCAATGGACAATATAATCAAAATGGATGCCGAGTTTATTGCTTTGGTCAACAATTTCTGCGGCGCAACCAAAATAACCAAAACTACCAAATTCATGTTCTGAGGCTCCCGCCGGGATTAGATATGGTGTATGGCCATTCTTTTTCTGAAGTTTGACAAAATCCTCCAGCGGTGATTGATCTTCAATTGGTCTGACGGTTTCATCAATATATAAATCCGCCCCCATCATGCTACTGAGCAGAATATTGCCGACTTTTCGGTAAGTGGGGCCGGTATCTTTGGTCCAGCCAAAATGAAGTAGTGCGCATTTTAAGCCGCACTTTGCTGCGGCTGATGCGGTTTGGCGCGTGTGGTTTGATTGAATGGCACCGGCAGTGACAAGCATATCGGCACCTTGGTCGATGGCGTCACCAACCAGAAATTCGAGCTTGCGGGTTTTATTTCCTCCGCCGGCCAGTCCCGTCAGGTCATCCCTTTTAATCCATAGTTCCTGACCGTCGAATAATTTTTCAAAATTCTTCATCGTGTGCAGTGGTGTAGGGAGCTGAGCGAGTTCAGCGCGCGGCCATTTAGATAACTCAGCTTTAATGATATTGGTTTTATTGTTACTCATGATTTTAAAGGCTCCATCCTTCGCGGTATTTCCGCTTAACAAATTGATTGGCAGGATCATAATTTGTGATCCGCATGTTTTTCCCGTCCCACAGTAATTTTTTGCGACCAGGATATTCAAAACCATCACCCTTTTGTTTGCGTAAATTAAAGCTACGGATCGCAAGGTTACCCATAAGGATAGATTCCGTCAATGGTCCGGCAAAATCAAACGATGATGTCAGGGCTTTGTGTTTATCGCCACCAAATCCTTGTTTGCAGGCATCAACCCATGTGCTGTGATGACCATTTTCAGGCAGCTGTATTTTATGTTCTACAGGTTCCATAATTATTATTTCACCTGAATTAAGGTAAATTTTCGGATTTTCCGCATAAGTGCCGCAGGTCATGATGCCTTTTTCGCCCATCATGATCACACCGTTGGTGCTTCCTTCATCGCCTATTGAATGATCCGCAGGAATAAGGTCCGGATGAAACGGTCTCAGTCCACCGTCTGTCCATGTTAATTTTACTTCTGTGCCGTTTTTTATCGCTAGCAGGGAACTTGAGTTGGGTTCTTGATGATGGCGGGCAGGATTCTGGTAAATAATCAGGTATCCAGTCCTGTGAATACATGGCGCCGACACTGCTCTCTACTTCTGTAGGATAGCCAAGTCCCAACACCCTAAATGGCGGATCTATTAAATGGCAAGCCATATCGCCAAGTGCGCCGGTGCCAAAATTCCACCAGCCGCGCCATTTAAACGGATGGTATAGCGGATGATAATCGACCCAAGACGCCGGACCAACCCATTGGTCCCAGTCAAGGTTATCTAATATTGTCGGTTTATTGGTCGGGGTTTTAATGCCCTGCGGCCATACGGGTCTGTTGGTCCAGACATGTACTTGGTCGACATTACCAATCATGCCAGCGTCAAACCATTCTATCATTTGCTTAACGCCGTCACCGGACGCGCCCTGATTACCCATTTGGGTCACGATGTTATGGCGTTTTGCGGCCTCGGTTAATACCCGCGCTTCATGAATGCTGTGGGTCAAGGGTTTCTGCACATACACATGTTTGTCCATTTGCATGGCGGCATGGGCAATAACGGCATGGTTATGATCCGGGGTTGAAATGGTCAGCGCATCAATATCGCTCATTTCATCAAGTAATTTTCTATAATCTTTATATTTCTTTGCTTTTGGGAATTTTTCAAATGCGTTGGCGGCCATGTTCCAGTCAACATCGCAAATGGCGGCAATATTGGATGCACCATTATTCCAAACATTAACGGCATCACTATAACCTTTGCCGCCGCCGCCGATCACGGCAATGTTTAATTGGTCGCTTGGTGCGGTGAAACCCTGACCCAAAACATGTCGGGGTACAATGGAAAACCCTAGTGCCACTGCGGCTGTTTTTTTGATAAAAGATCTTCTGGTAGTGTTGTTATTTTGCGTCATTTTTTTCTCCCTTTTTTAACTGTATAAGAGAATTTAGGTTACGTCATCAGTAATTTAATTCTGCACCTCCACTTGTTTAAATAAAATCATAACTTTATAAGAGATGACAAAATAAGGGGTGACAAAATTAAAAGTGGGAAAATAATGAAAAAAGAAAAAAGGCAAAGCCTGAATTTTGACAGTAGAGCAGTTTACTGTCCGCCGGACGAGGCGACAAAATCTATAAGTCCACCAATTATCATGTCATCCAGTTTTCAATATGATGCTGAGATTTTTCAACGGATTATTGATGGCGAGCGAAAATCGGTAAATATTTATGGTCGTTGCGGCAATCCTAGTGAATATCAATTTGAAGAACAGATGATGATGATTGAAGGCGCCGATGCCTGTCTTGCGACAGCATCGGGGATGGCGGCAATTTCAGTGACATTGTTTGGTTTGCTCAAGAGCGGCGATCATATTGTCTGTGACTGGACCACCTATAGTTCTACCCATGAAATGCTTGATCACCGTTTAACGGATTATAATATTGAAACGACTTTTGTCGATACGGCAAACCCGGATGCGGTTCGCGCCGCCATTCGTGATAATACAAAAATCATTTATTTTGAAACCATCGCTAACCCGTCAATGAAGGTTGCGGCTATCCCGCCACTGGTTGAAATGGCCCATGAGCGAGGCATCATTGTTATCTGTGATAATACTTTTGCCAGCCCCTATGTTATGCGCCCGCTAGAATGGGGTGTTGATATTGTTGTTGAAAGTGCCACTAAATTTATTGGTGGCCATAGTGATGTGATTGGTGGCGCTATTTGCATGAAGTCTGAAATTTTACCAAAAGATTTTCTCGAACAAATTCGTTGGAACACTATGGTGAAACTTGGTGCACCAATCGCCCCATTTAATGCATGGTTGCTTTCTCGCGGCATACAAACTTTAAGTGTTCGTGTTGAACGACAATGTCAGTCGGCAGCCATTCTTGCCAAACATTTTGAAAATCATCCAACCGTTGAAAAAGTTTGGTATCCCGGCCTTGCTTCGCATCCTCAGCATGATATTGCCAAGGCGCAAATGCCCAAATTTGGTGCGATGCTGACCTTTGATGTCGGCGACGGCGACAGAGCATTAAAAGTTCTTGATAATCTTGACCTTAGTTGTTTTTCAGCCAGCCTTGGCGGTGTGCGCACGACCACACAGATACCAGCATTGATGGCCTTTCTTGATATTCCAAAACAGGAACGTCTCGAGATGGGCATTTCAGACGGTATGATCCGTGTTTCTGCGGGTCTAGAGGATGTTGAGGATTTAATGGCTGATTTCGATGCAGCACTTGCGCTTTTATAAGTAGGAAGTAAGCCATGAAATTAAAAAAGACGCTTAGTTTTTGGGACGTATTCGCTATTGCTTTAGGGCAGGTGATTGGGTCTGGTATTATGGTTCTTATCGGTATTGGTATTGGTTATACCGCCTATGCCGTGCCGTTAGCGTTTATGCTGTCGGCAATCCTGTCGCTTGTGAAACAGATGCCTGTTGTTTTTATGGGCTCGGCAATGCCGGCAACAGGCGGGCTTTATGTATATTGTAAACGTGTTCTTGGGCCAAAGGTCGGTTTTTTCTATCTGGCTATTCTTCTCATAACCCATATTCTAATCGCGTTGTTTGCCCTCGGGTTTGCCGAATATGTGGCGGCTTTGGTGCCTGATATAAATGTCAGATATGTGGCTTTTGGCATTCTGTTTTTATTCTATCTGGTTAATCTTGTCGGTATTCGTCAAGCGGCGGCAGTGCAGAAAATAATGATCGTCTTTCTGCTTTGCGGTCTTTCAGCACTGATATTTTTTGGTATTCTTGAGGTTGATTACGCTAATTTCGCAAGTCAGGAGAAATTATTCCCGGATGGCTGGTACGGCTTTGCCCTTGCTTGTGTGGTGATGTCTTTTGCCACTGGCGGTGCTCAATTTGTATCCGAACTTGGCGGTGAAATGAAAAATCCGCATCATGATTTACCACGGGCAATTTTTTATAGTACGCTTCTTGCTGCCGTGTTTTTTGCGCTGGTTTCTATTGTCGCCGTTGGTATTTTACCTATAGAACAAACCGCAGGGGCGACCTTGTCTGATGTGGCGCGAGAAATATTGCCGGGGCATTTATACACGGCATTTATAGTCGGTGCTGGCTTGTTTGCCCTTGCCACCAGCATTAATTCAACTTTTACATGGGCGACAAAATCCGTTTTGATTGCCTGCGAAGATGGCTGGTTGCCAAAGGGCATAGCTGTGGTCAATAAAAGGTTTAACACGCCGCATATTCTGCTTACGCTATTACTGATAATTGGTTCTGCTCCGGTTCTTGCCGGATGGGATCTGCATTATATTATTATGCTCGGTAGTGGGCTTGTGTTCATTTATGACATGGTACCGCTTATTGCGGCGTTTCTATTATCAGCACGGTTGCCTGATGTGTTTGCCGCAGCTCATTTGAAACTATCGGAACGGACGGTTAAGGTGATCAGCGTGGCGGGACTTCTTATTCTACTGGGCCAGTTTGGCTTGGTATTTTCGGATATCGATCTGACTGGGTGGTATCTGATAAGTGGTTATCTTATATTTATAATCATTTATATTCATTTTCGTGCCAAACAAAAAAACATTCATTGATCAACGGAATAAGTTTAAAATCTTCTCACTGTCTTTAAGCATTTGATCAATTGATTGGTTGTTGGTTAAGGTGATATCTGCTGTGGTTTTTATATGGGCTACATGTTTGAAATAGGCGGGCCTGACATCATTGATATATTGGTTTGTTACGCTTTCTAGTGTTCTTCCCCGTTCTTCCATATCGCGTTTGATCCTTCTAAGTAAGGCGAGATCCAGATCAACATCGACAAAAATATTGAAATCACTTATTCCTGCTAGCAATGACCCGGCAAATAATCCTTCTATGATGACGGTGCCTTTCGCAGTCACAAGTTCAAAGCCTGCTCTTTCGCTGATGGTAAAATCATAAATCGGCACGTTGGCCTGTCCGTCGTTTCGTAGTTCTTGCAGGTGGTTTTTTAAAAGATCAATATCCAGTGCTGCGGGATAATCAAAATTGAAAAAGCCGTTTTTATCAATTTGTTCCGCTTTGCTTAAATAATAACGGTCAATGCTTAGCAATAGACTACCCGGCTTAGATTTGTGGATATAATCCGCGAGTGTTGTTTTGCCGGAACCGCTAGCGCCGGATATAGTAATGATTTTCATGACAGACGTTGTAAATTGTTGCGGTATATTGTCAATTCACATGTTATTGGAGGAGGGTATACTAGAAAAAGCAAACGGATTAACTGCTTTACTCAAAAGTGGTTAACCCGTTGTCTATAAAATTCATAAAGTACTAAATAAAACTATATTTTTTTAATAAAAAATATCCCGCCAAGACGTTCATTATTACTGTCTTCAATCTGCTATGCTTAATTACGCATGTAAAACACATAATTATTAAGGCCCATTTTATGCCCAGCGACAATATAGGCATTAATTGTTTCTAGAGAATTACCATTATTGATATTATTTGTAATTTTTTGTAACCAAATGTAATTATAAAAAAATAATTAAAATTATGATTTATTCTGCCATAAATTGTTTTTTTATTTTCTAATTGTCTTAAAATTCAGTATAAAAGGGCTATGTGTATATGTTTTTTGTATATTTCTGTTTTAAATATTAAAAGAATGACATCGTGAATAAGAAGCTTTTTATAAAAATAATAATATTTCTAACCGTTGTAATATCTAGTTGTGGAATATCCTATTCGCAGACTGGTATGACAGGCGAAGAATATGACACGCTTTTAGCAAGCATTGATATTTTAACGGATGAGGAAAAAGAGTGGATAAAAGGTCATCCAATTATCAAGGCTACCAGTAAAATTGATGCTGCCCCAAACGAATTTATTCGCGCTGGAGACCCTGTTGGGTTTTCTGTCGATTATCTAAATTTAGTTGCAAAGAATGTCGGATTAAAAATTGAATATGTGCATGGCTTTTCTTGGGACGAGTTGTTAACCAAATTAAAAAGCCGTGAAATTGATATATCACATAATATTTTTTACAATGAAGCACGTGCTGAATATTTGAACTTTACTGAACCTTATTTGAATTTAGAGGGAGCAATATTCAGTCAAACAGGCAGTCAAAAAATAAACACTCTTGACGACCTGACGGGAAAATCAATTGGTGTTGTTAAGGGCTGGGCATTAAATAATTCTTACAAACAAACCTATCCAAATTTAAATTTCGTTGAGATAGACAGTACTCTGAATGCCATTTTAAAACTGTCTTCAGGTGACTTGGACTTGTTTTTTGGCACCCTATTCATAGGAAAAACACTGATTGCTAAATACTATGTTCCAAATATTGAAGTCGTAGGCAAAACAGATTTTTTAGAAATTTCAAGTAATGAAGGGTCAAGAATTGCTGTTCGAAATGACTGGCCAGAATTACAAACTATATTTGAAAAGGGTATGAATGCCATCACAGAACAGCAGTACAGAGAATTAAATGAAAAATGGTTGATGCCAGAAAAATTTGATGATGAATTTGTTTTAACAACTGAGGAAATTAATTGGTTATCACAAAACCCAATAATAAAAGTAGCAATTGATCCTTTTCTTTTGCCTGTAGAGTTTATTGGCGAAGACGGAAAAATTAGTGGGATAGCCGGTGCATATCTTGATGTGATTTCTGATAAATTAAAAGTCCAGTTTGAATGGATTGAAAATGAAACATTTGATGATGGCCTTAAAAAATTGCAAAATAAAGAAGCTGATATTTTTTCTGCCATCAGTCCGTCTGAGGAAAGATCAGAATATTTGACATTCACAGATACTTATATGGATTTAAATCTCATTATTTTTGGTCGTGTGGGGGAAGTAATTTTTGGTGATTTGGAAGGACTTTCTGGCCATATTCTTGCGACAGCAAAGGGGTTTGTGTTTAATGAAATATTGGTACGTGATTATCCTAATATTGAAATTATGGAAACATCCTCAAAAGCGGAAGCGTTAAGACTAGTATCGGAAGGCATCGCCGATGCTCATATTGGTAGCGTTCTACTCACATCACATACGCTTGCAGCAGAAGGAATTTCAAATCTAGCTGTTGTTGGTGAAACGCCCTTTAATGGTGCACTAGCGATAGCAATAAGATCAGAGTTACCATTTTTAGCAAGTGCTATGCAAAAAGCTCTTAAGTCAATAACGGTTACTAAGAAAGAACAAATACTTGGTGATTGGATAGTTTTGAAGGTGGGTTCACAACAAAACTACAAACTCATTTTTCAAATTCTTTTGCCTGCGGGGGCTGTTGTTTTACTTATACTGATCTGGAATTATAGTTTACGTAAAGAAGCAAAGCGAAGAAAAATCAGTGAAGATCGCTTTAGGCAAATAGCTGAAACCGTGGACGGCTTATTTTTTATTCTGTCGCCTGATTTATCACAGGTGAATTATGTTAGCCCTAATTTTGAAAAATGGACAAAGCTATCTAATGAACGAATATACGAGAACCCAGCAATATGGTTTGATTTTGTTCATCCCGATGATCTTGAAATGTATAAACAGGATTTTTTGAAGGTTCTTGAAGAGAAATTCACGACGAACTTTCCTGATTTCAGAATTATTAATGGCGATAATGAGGTAAGGTGGATCTCTTTACAGGCCCATCAAGTGTATGATGAAGCGGGTAAAATTACCAGTATCATCGGTGTAATGACTGATGTCACAACCCGTATTAAATCTAGAGACAAGCTTAATGAGATTAGCAATCAGTTTCAGAATGCATTTACCCATGCGTCACATGGTATGGCTCTGGTATCATTAGTCGGTGATTTTTTGAGAGTTAATGATGCTTTCTGTTCTATTCTTGGATACCAAAATAAGGAATTATTAACGCTTAATGTTTATCAAATCACTCATCCTGATGATCTTAAAAATACAGGTTATTTAATGCAGGAAGTAGCAAGTGGTAAACGCCTCACTTGCCAGATGGAGAAAAGGCATATTCGCAAAGATGGTAAATTTGTTTCAGTGCAGATGAATGTATCAGCGGTCAGGGATAATAACTCTAATCCAGTTCATTTCGTGGCACAAATTCAAGATCTGTCCACCCTTAAAGAAAGAGAAGAGCAGCTCCGGCATTCTCAGAGAATGGATGCGGTTGGTAAACTGACAGGTGGCATTGCCCATGATTTTAATAATATACTTGGTATTATTTTAGGTAATCTGGAAATTTTAAAAAGTACGATGCCGAAAGAACCAAAGGCAGAATTAAGGTTGGAAAAAGCTATTAAAGGCGTTGACCGTGGATCAAATTTAATAAAAAAACTTTTAAGGTTTTCCCGAAAAACTTCTCACAAAGCAGACTCAATAAATATTAACGAGAATGTTCTTAATATAAGTGATTTTATCCAGAGAACATTCACCGCTAAAATTAAAGTAAAAACCGTATTAGCGGAAAATTTATGGCCAGTGGAAGTGGATGCGGGTGACCTTGAGGATGCTATTCTTAATTTGGCTTTGAATTCTAGAGATGCCATGCAATATGGTGGTGAGCTTTTAATAGAAACAACAAATGTTATTCTTGATGATAAATATGCTGAACAAAACCCTGGAAGCACCGTAGGTGAGCATGTCTTGTTGTCAATAGGTGATACTGGATCGGGCATTGCACCGGACGTATTAGATAACATACTTGAGCCGTTTTTTACTACAAAACCGGTCAATAAAGGAACCGGCCTTGGTTTGAGTATGGTTCACGGTTTTGTCCAGAGATCTAAAGGGCATATGAAAATATATTCTGAACCAGGTAAAGGGACAATATTAAATATTTATATTCCAAAATCTAAAAATATAGATGATGTAACCGGTAAAACGCTTTCAAATAATAAAAAACTACCTAAAGGAAATGAAACTATCCTCGTTGTAGAGGACGAACAAAATTTATGTGATGTCGCGGAGGCCCATTTATCGGGGTTAGGATATTCTGTTTATACGGCACATAATGCCACCAGCGCTCTTGATATTTTATCCAAAGAGAAACAAGTGGATTTGTTATTCAGTGATATTGTTATGCCGGATAACCAGGATGGTTATGAAATGGCCAGTTCGGCACTTAAAATTAAACCGTCTCTTAAAATATTGCTTACAAGCGGATATACGCAAAACCTTGAAGAAAATAATAATAATGATGAGTTTTTGACTGAATTAACTCTTAATATGCTTCAAAAGCCTTATAATCAACATGACCTTGCTGTCGCAATAAGGCGATCATTGGATGCTTAATTTATGACAGGGTAGCAATAAACATATAACCGGTTTGTCTGATCGTGCGAATAAATTTAGGTTTTTGGGGATCATCTCCTAGCTTTCGCCTAAGTTTAGCAATCATAACATCGAGACTACGGTCGTAAGGTGAATATTCACGTCTTTCGCTGCTAATATTATCAAGAATTTGTTCCCTACTTAGCGTTCTTCCTGCGGATCTTATCAAAGTATGAAGAACAGAAAATTCATGACTGGTAATGGCTACCTCTCCGTTATTGGAATCATGTAACCTTTGTGAGTTAGTATCTAAACTCCAACCATTGAACGTTATGATGTTTTGTGCAGAATTGAATTCAGTGTGATTTTCTTTTGTTGGGCCAGCCCGCCTTAATACACTTTTTATGCGGGCAATTAATTCATGTGAATGAAATGGCTTTGTAATATAATCATCGGCACCAAGCTCAAGTCCAAGAACTTTATCGATTACATCACCTTTCCCTGAAAGTAGCACGATAGGAATATCATATTTCAATCGTGTCTCCTTCATCGCCGTTAGCCCATCGCTTTCAGGAAGTCCTATATCTAATATTATCAAGGAAATATTATGTCTGTCAATTTGCTCAAACATTTCTTCAGCACTCACGGCTTCGACTACTTTAAACCCGTTAAGTTCAAGTAAAGTACGTACAATGTCACGCATATCCTCTTCGTCATCAACAACAAGTATTAAATCAGACATTTAAAATATATGTTCCTCTAATTATTATACCAATCTTTGTATAGTTCTTATCAGTTTTGAACAATCATTATTTTATTTATTCCATTATAACTTGTGTTGTAGCCAAAGCATGTGTCCATTTGCCATAAACAATTATGCTAGAGGATGCGTAATAACCGCCATGGCTATAAAATACTCTAATTGTGTCATGTATTGAGAGGTGTATTCCTGCTTTGTATATATCTAATGATGAATAGGTAAATATTAACCAATTTATTCTAATATATTAGAGATTAAGGGTGTTACTGATAGTGTAGGGGCGTAATGAGAAAAGATTTATTGAAGGTTATGATGACATTTTTCCTGTTTCTAACGATACAGCAAAATGTTTCTGCACAAAATTCAATATTGACACCCGAGGAACAGGCTTGGGTTGCGGATCATCCTGTTATTAAGTCCACAAATGAACTGTCTTGGGCGCCACTGGATTTTGTCAGGAATGGTGTGCCGCTAGGATATTCAGTTGATTACCTTAACTTGGTTGCGAAAAATGTTGGTATTGAAATAGAATATGTCAATGGATTTACGTGGGATATTCTTCTAGATAAGTTGAAAAATAAAGAAATTGATATTGCTCAAAGCATTATTCAATCTCCCGACCGCGATGAATATCTGATATTTACCAAACCTTACCTAAACCTGCCTATGGTTTATTTTGGCCGGGAAGGTTCTGACCGTATCACCCGTATCGAAGATCTGAAAGACAAGAGAATAGGGGTGGTTAAAGGGGCTATACCTGCCTTTGTTTATAAAAATAATTATCCGGAACTGAATTTAATTGAATTTGATACGACTTTTCCTGCATTAAAGGCACTCTCTGCGGGCTCAATTGATGTTCATGCGGATATTTTATCTGTTTCGAGATACATAATCAGGACAAACATGTTGCCGGGCATTGAGCTTATCGGTGATAAATTTTATCCCGAGATGGAGAATGTTGATAAAATACGTTTGGCTGTTCGCGACGATTGGCCGATTTTAATTTCAATTCTTGAAAAAGGTATGAACGCTATAACTGAAGCTGAACTTGGTCAACTCTCAGATAAATGGCAAACTGTGCAATCGGCAACAAAAAAGATTGATTTATCGAATGACGAACGACAATGGCTTTCACAACATAAAACCATCATAGCAGCCGTAGACCCATCGGTTGCACCTTTTGAATTTATTGATCAAAATGGTGATATATCTGGCATTACCGGTGCTTATCTTGAGAAAATTGGGCAATTGCTTGATGTGGAGTTTATCTCGGCAAATAGTGAAAATTGGGCAGATTCATTAGATAAAATTATCAACAAAGATGCACAAATCATATCATTGGTTACCCCGCTAGAAGAATGGGGGGAAATGCTGCTGTTTACGGATGCATATGTAAATGTTGTGCATATGATATTCGCCCGTAAAGGTGAAGAAGTATACGGCAATATGGATGGGTTAATTGGCAGAAAAATATCCCAAGTAGAAGGCTTTGCCATCAAAAATTTTATCGAACGGGACTATCCGGATATTGAAATTATCACAGCCAAGACCGTGGCGGAATCCTTAAGACTTGTTGCGACCGGTGAAGTTGATGCCTATGTAGGCAGTATGCCAATGGGTACATATCATATTGAAGCTCAAGGGTTTACCAATATAGTTGTTGTTGGTGATACCCAGTACAGAGGCGAAAATGCATTTGGCATACGCACCGACTTGCCGCTACTGGCAAGCGCCTTTAAAAAAGCTCTGGCAGGAATATCACCATCGGAACGTGCTGAAATCTCAAGAACCTGGCTTGGGCTTAAAACTGTCGGGCCAACAGTTGATTATAATCTGGTGTGGCAAATATTATTAGCGGCGTCCATTTTGGTAATGATCATCTTGATATGGAATAATAGTCTGAGAAGAGAGGTGGATCGCCGGATTGCTGTTGAACGACAGCTATTAGTTTCTCAACAAAAAGCAAAAGCAGCACAATTGGAAGCGGAAGCCGCTAACGCTGCGAAATCAAATTTTCTTGCTAATATGAGCCATGAAATACGCACTCCCTTAAATGCTATTATCGGATTTTCAGATGCGATGCTCACGGGTGTTGGCGGCACTGTAATAATTCAAAAACATAAAGAATATTTAACAGACATTAAAAATAGCGGGGAACATTTAGCAACGGTCATAAAAGATATTCTTGATCTTTCAAAGATTGAAGCCGGAAAATGGCGGTTGGAAGAAAGTGAATTTAATCTTGGCGACTGTATTTTTGATGTTATTAAAATGCTCGAAACTCAGGTAGTTCAGAAAAATTTAAATGTTATTTTTGATAATAAAAAAGACGTCTCATCGTTAAAATTAATTGGTGATTTTCATGCAATTAAAAGAATTTTTATAAATCTACTCTCAAATTCAATTAAATACACCCCCGAGGGTGGTATAATTAATTGCCAAATAAATAGACTACGAAATGGTCGCGTGGAAATAGAGATATCCGATAATGGGATCGGTATCCCTAAAGACAGGATCGAGCATGTCATAAATCCGTTTGTGCAAATTCACGAAGAATATGATTTAAACGAAGACGGCACAGGACTTGGCCTGCCGATCGTTAAAACCCTTGTTGAGCTACATGGTGGGAAGTTTGTATTAACTAGCGAAGTTGACGTAGGAACGAAAGCCGTTATTTCATTCCCGACCAGTCGTGTCATTGGGTAAATTAAAGCCAACTTGAAGGTTATTATAACGTGCCTTCTTTGATTTGAGTGACGGCATAATCAACGGCGCGCGCCGTGAGTGCCATATAGGTCAGTGAGGGGTTTTGACAGGCGCTTGAGGCCATGGCAGAACCATCGGTAACAAATAAGTTACTGACTTCATGGGCCTGATTAAATCCGTTTAACACACTGGTTTTAGGGTCACGCCCCATACGGGCCGTTCCCATTTCATGGATACATAAACCCGGTGGTCGCTCGCGTGCATATCCTTCAACGTCGTGAAAGCCGGATGTTTTTAACATTTTGGTTGCTTCATCCATCATGTTTTTCTGCATGGCTTTTTCATTATCACTGTGGCTGCAAGACACATGTAAAAGCGGCATGCCCCATTGATCTTTTTTGTTATGATCAAGGCGTACATGGTTTTCAAAGCGCGGTAACATTTCGCCAAATCCCATAATTTCAAATTGCCATTCACCGGGGGATTGTAACTTTTCTTTAAATTCAGCACCGTGTCCAGTACCCTGCGTAAGACGCCCCCAACTTTCACGTGATGACCATCCTTCATAGGCGTAACCACGGATAAAATCGGGATGTTCCGTGGTTAAATTTTGAAACCGTGGAATATAAACACCGTTTGGACGGCGCCCGCTATAATAGCGGTTTTCTTCAATATGTATTTTCCCTTTGGCTCCACCGTGAAATACATGATCCATCAAATAATGACCAAGCACGCCACTACCGTTAGCTATGCCGTTTGGAAAGGCCTGCGATATTGAGTTCAGCATGATGTGGGTTGAACCGAGCGTCGATGCGCAAAGGAAAATAACCTTTGCGGTATATTCGCGCGCTTGTTTGCTATTCGCATCAATGACCCGTACACCGGCCGCTTTTTTGGTGTCTTCATCATAAATGACACTATGGGCCACGGTATCGGTTATAATTGTCAAATTTCCAGTTCGCTGCGCAGCGGGCAGGGTCGCCGACTGGCTGGAAAAATAAGCACCGAACGAACAACCCCGCATACATTCATTTCTGAATTGGCATTTGCTGCGGCCAAGTTCGAGCTGTTCTTCTGTTGGTTCGGTTAGGTTGGCTGTACGGCTGATAATCAGGCGACGATCAGGGAAAAATTTCTCTAAACGTTCTTTTGCCAGTCTTTCAACACATGACATTTCCATTGGTGGTTGAAATATCCCGTCCGGCAGATGCGGTAGACCTTCTTTTGATCCACTGATGCCGGCAAAAATTTCGGCGTGATCATACCAAGGTGAAATATCTTTATAACGGATGGGCCAGTCGGTGCCGTGACCATCTTTTTTATTAGCTTCAAAATCAAGATCGCTTAGACGCAGACTGACTTTGCCCCAGGTAAGGGACTTGCCACCGAGCTGATGCCCTCTGATCCATGCAAAAGGTTTATCTTCTTCCTGGCTATAGGGGTTTTCAGGGTCTTTAATGAAGAAATGTTTGTGTTTTTCATTGATGCCTGTTTGGCGCTGTATCGGATAATCTCTTTCCAGCTCTTCGTGTGAAGTTCGCCCGTGGTTCGGGAGCTCCCACGACGCTTTTCCTTCCGTTGGGTAATCCCCGGCCTCAACATTACGGCCTCGTTCAATCAGCAAGGTTTTAAGACCTTTTTCGGTCAGCTCCTTTGCGGCCCAACCGCCGGAAATACCCGACCCCACAACAATTGCATCAAATTCCGTCGCCATGTTCTATCCTTTTATAAATGGGCGTAGGTGATTGCCGCTATCAATCAGTGATTGTTTGCGCCGCTCAAGACTGCCTTCATAGTCACTATCTTCTACTTCAATACAAAGGGCGCCTTCGTATCCCGCCGCTTTCATTCTCGCGATATAGCGTTGCCAGTTAATATCACCGCGCCCGGGAATGCGTGGATCATGATAATCAAGCGGGTTTGCCATCGTGCCGACATCATCAAGTTTTTCGCGGTTTACCGCAACATCTTTTGCATGGGCATGGAACATTTTAGCGGCAAACTCATCCCAAGGTTTTTCATGGTTCATTTGCATCCACACGAGATGCGACGGATCATAATTTAATCCAAAATAATCCGTGTCAAATTCAGCGAACATACGTCGCCATATTTTGGGACTATAGGCAATGTTTTTGCCGGCCGGCCATTCATCATCCGAAAAGAACATGGCGCAGTTTTCAATAGATATTTTGGTATTTCGTTCTTTGGCATAATCAAGAAGCGGTCCCCAAACCTCAACAAACCTCGGCCAGTTATCATCAACATTTTTGTGCCAGTCATTACCGATAAATGTCGTGACCATATTAATGCCAAGCATTACGGACGCGTCAATCACCCGTTTGATATGATCAATATAAATCTGTGCTTCTTGTTTGTCGGGGCATAACGGATTTGGATAATAACCAAGGGCGCTAATTTCAATATTTCGGGCTTTACAATATGCGTTAATTCTACTTGCGTCTTCTTCGCTGAAATCCACCACGTCAATATGAGTAACGCCGGCATATTTCCGCTCTGCCTTGCCCTTTGGCCAGCACATAAATTCGATACATTCAAAGCTATTATCAGCGGCGAAATCGACAACTTCTTCGAATGTCATGCCGTCCAGAATGGCACTTTGTATTCCTAACTTCATCACAGATATCCTGTTTTATTCCCTTTATGTAACCGATTACATAACCACTGGTCTATTTTATCAAGATCGGTTATCTTCTTTTTATAGGGTAAATTATAATGAGGGAAAATGTAATGAATAGCAAAATATATAGTCAATTAAGCGTAATGATGTTCTTGCAACTTTTTGTCTGGGGGGCGTGGTTTGTCACTCTCGGTACTTATCTTTCCAGTATTGGTTTTAGCGCAACGGACATTGGTACTGCTTATTTGACCAATAATATCGGGGCGATCATTGCCCCGTTATTCATCGGCCTTGTTGCCGATAGATTTTTCCCCGCTGAAAAAGTTATGGCTGCCTTACATATTATTGGTGGTGGCGTTCTTTATTATGTTTCAGGGCTTGAGGCGTCCGGCGCAATTATCCTTGGGCTGCTGATTTATAATGCCTGTTATATGCCGACGCTCGCCCTTGCCAACTCAGTATCATTCTATCAAATGACTAAGCCGGATGAACAATTTCCGAAAATTCGTGTATGGGGAACCATCGGCTGGATTGCTGCCGGGGTGCTGATTACTTATGTGCTCGGTCAACAATATCAAAATGTTGAAGCGACAACAATTCCTATGAAAATGGGCGCAGTGGTTTCGGTTTTCCTTGGTCTATATTGCCTAACCCTTCCCAATACTCCGGCAAAAAGCAAGGGCCAAAAAGTCAGCATCGGCGATATATTCGGCGTTCAGTCCTTCGCCTTGCTTAAGGATAAATCATTTGCCATTTTCGCCGCTTGCTCGCTTCTAATATCGATCCCGCTAGCTTTTTATTATACCTTCGCCAATTTATATCTCAATGAGATCGGCATGGAAGGTGTGGCTTCTAAAATGACCTTTGGTCAGGTGTCTGAAGTGTTCTTCATGGCGTTGATGCCTTTCTTCTTCCGTAAGCTCGGCGTTAAATGGATGCTGCTTGTTGGTATGCTGGCGTGGGTATTGCGCTACGTCCTGTTTTCCGCAGGTGATATGGACAGTTTTTCATGGATGATTTACGGCGGTATTATCCTGCACGGGGTTTGTTATGATTTCTTCTTTGTAACAGGTCAGGTTTATGTCGATAAAAAAGCCAGCGCAGAAATTCGCTCCAGCGCCCAAAGCTTCATCACGCTGCTGACTTACGGCTTCGGTCTGGCGATCGGTACGATGCTTTCCGGCCGCATTATCGATGCGCTTACCACAGATGGCGTTCGCGACTGGCAAAGCATCTGGATGACACAGGGCATATTTGCCGCCGTGATCGCCGTAATATTCTTTTTCACTTTTAAGGAAAATGAAAAATTCACCGATGAAGTTGAAGTCGAAGATTAATCATTGAATTAATTTGCCGCCTTTAATAACGGCGGCAACATTTTCAAGTAATGTGATGTCATTAAATACATCGCCTTTCACAGCTATTAAGTCTGCAAATTTTCCTGAGGATATTGAACCAATATCATTTTCAAGTGACATGGACCTCGCACCCCATATTGTCGCCGACTGAATAGCCTGCATTGTGCTAAGGCCGTAGCGCACCATATAGGCAAATTGCTTGGCATTATCGCCGTGTGGATAAACACCACTATCGGTACCGA
>JAESUD010000350.1 GCA_016763335.1 Emcibacteraceae bacterium
AACTATTAAAGAGCCTATAATGGCCAGTACGGGGCTAAAAAGCATTGTCCACATGGAGAGGCGCTGATCAATCAGGCACCACCATATAAAAAAGGGCATCTTTTTAGGGCCGAGTGCAATGGCACGTGCGCCATTACGGAGCATATTGCCGGACCAGCGGCGGAAGTTTTGTACCATCCGATCCATGCCGGAGCCTTCAATGACTTCAACCGTATATCCCAGCGCATCGGGGATGTAGAGCATTTTTGCACCATGCTTTAACATGTAATACCAGCTGCTCTTGTCATCCCCGGATAAAAATCGGAAATCACCCCAGAGCCAATGATTTAAATGATCTGCTTCTAATAACCGAATGAATTCCAGGCGCAATAAATGGGACGCTCGAAAAATTGACATGCGTCCGGTCAAGGTTAGCACGCGGCCTGATAATGCATGAGATTGCATGGCAAGACGTCTTTGAGAAAATCTCATTTTTAACCAATTTTCCACCCAATGTGGACCAATGCATATAACTTCTTCATCCGTGGTGCAGGCTTGCAAATCCGGGTAAAGTTTAAATAAAGGCATACAATGACCGATTGCTCCCTTGGAGAGGATGAAATCTCCGTCCATGAAAACAACCAAATCATTTTTATCAACCGAAGCACGACACATGGCTCTAAGGACCAGGCCAATTGCCGCTCGCTTTCCTGGAACATTTTGGCGAACGATACGCAGCGTTAGGTCAAGGTCTTGGGCTTCTCTTTGCAAGAAATCGCAAACAATGTTTTCATCAATAGGCTCCGACGAACCGAGCCTTATAGTTGCGGACACGCCGGAATTTCTAATTTCCAGAATGATTGAGCGCATCACTTTTTCAGTGATGTCACGATGTTCTTTGTACGTTGTCATCATAAAATGTAAATGTCGCGGTCGCCACCCGCTTTGCCATATTTCACGGCCTTTCTGGCGTAATTTCGGATAGATGAACTGTCCATAAATGAATGCGCGAACGGCATGGGTAAACCACCAGCCATAACGCCATGCCCCTAATATTCCGATGACGAGGGTAATTTGTCTTACTTCCGGATCCCATAGGCGATTGGGAAAGATAATTATTGCCAAAAAACAACATAGAAAATAAATTGAGATATTAAATAATGCCATTGGATGCCATTTTTTAAACCCTTTAGGCCATATTGTCGGGTCATCAATATAAGGGCGTAAATCAGAATTCCTCATATTTACCATTCCTTGAATTATTTATTGTTGTATTGGAAAAAATATTTTTGACACGGGCCCAGATTTCATTGGTGGTTTGTCTTTTAAATATAACTATCGCTGGTAATCCCGCTCTAATATGGGTCGACATTAAGCTATCTACTTGTAATTTTAAGGTTACGGCGGCGGTTCGTTCTTTTTCTTCGCGCCATGTATATTGGGTTGCCTTTTTATTGATAAATAGGGAGTGACGATCGATTTTTGTGATCACCGCCGGAAGGTGCTTATTTAAGGCCGGTATAAATACTTCTGCATTATCATATAAACCGACCTCCATAATTTCTTCTTGGGTTAGAAATGCCGTCACCGAAATATCATCAATTTTTTCCAGTAATAAAACGGGATCATTTCGCACAACATTACTAAACGCTGGTTGATATAAATTAACGATACGCCCATCGAAGGGAGCCTTAAGTATCTGTTTGCTTTTTCTTCTTTCCAATTCTTCTAATTTACTTATTTCCAGCTCCAACTGGCTATAGGTCATTTCCATATCAATGGATAACATGTCGAGATCAGTAACAAATTCTTTATGGTTATAATGACGGCGGTCTGATGTTGCTTCCATTGCGGTGCTTTTTTCTAAAAGAAATTCTGCTTCTCGAACCGCGTTTACCGCTTTGGTTTGTTTACTAAGGGCGTTATCAAATTGGCTTGATGTTACGGTGCCTGTTTTTTTTAATCTTTGGATACGCAGCATATGCGCATCAGCCGCTTTTAAGGCTTCTCGCAATGAGGAGAGACGTGCTTCAGCGATGTTCTTATCGGTTCGATTGACAATTTGATATAGTATCATCCGTTCTGTTTCAATTTTAAGACGTTGTTCCATACGCCAGATATTTTTTTGTGCCGCTTCAATTTTAGAGTGGGCGGCATTGATTTGACTCTCGAGCTTAAAGTCGTCAATTCTTATAAGCTCATCGCCGGCCCGGACGTTGGAACCGACATCAAAATTTATTGACCGTATTACACCGTCAAAAGGCATTTTAATGGTTTGCAGTTCTGTGGAAATTACGGAACTGGGTACTTCAAGTCTCATGAAGTTTGAATAAAAAAGAATGGCTAAATAGCAAATTACAAACATTCCCAAGCTGATATATAATGTTGAAAATATTAAGGTTTTTAAGGGAAAACGTTTTATTGGTGTATCAGAAGTATGACTTGTTGATGGTTCCGTTGAAATCGGCGTGACCGGCACATCAATCCGGCAGATGCTATCTTCAAATACGCCCATATTCCCGCGAATAAGGTTTTCGCTAAAATAACTGAGAAGGCTAAATGACCTTTCGGATAAATCAATAAATTGGAACCCTACATACAGGTCTTTATCATTGATCCTTACGACTTGTGCCTTAATATCAAAAGTAATGTCATAGCCCTGAAATGGCAGCGTGACAGAAATTAAAATTTCCTGTTCCAACCTGAACTTTACCCCCTTATCAACAATAAGTCCTATGCCGCCGAGGCTCCAGTTATCGGTATTGACATTTTTTTGATCACCAAAAGACACGGTGAGAGGCGCAATAAGTCGATGATGCCGACGTTGACAGGGGCGCTCTCTGGTTATTTTCATACACTCTCTCCATATTATAACCTTACAAATGCAATTATCACGCCAACAGTAATATTGGTGGATTTGTGGGTAATGCATGGATAAACGTGATATTTTTAAGTAATTCTAAGAAAGGGCTGGAATTTGAGACGCAATTTGCGAAACATTTTAGTAATTAGCTCTATATTTTGAAGTTCTTGACTTCAAACCTAACCCCTGAAAACAACACGACGCAAAGACTTAGCTATAATCCGGCTAGGCCTTTTTTATGCGCGGAAGCAATGTGGAAGTAGTGGAAGGGTGCATGTAAGGGGCCTCTGCAGTACCGGGATAAGGCGGGACATTCAATCCTAAAGCTACAGCAAGCCTTCTGGAGTGGGCGGAAATGCTTTTCTGGCAATCTTGGATAATTTGATTTTTTTTGCTCTTTTATGGTTCCTGCAACTAAGTCTGATTGGTAATCAAACAAAGATGTGGGTTTGTATTTCTATCCATAACGGGTGTAGTCTAGTCCTTGTGGCATTTAAGATTATAGTCGAAAATTTTTGTCTATCTGGTTGATCTTAATTGACTAAAAATTAGATTGGTGAAATGATGTTTTTTTTAGTTAGGTCACATTGTTATGTATAAAAATTCATTGTCAACACTTACGAAACGAATATCCGGGCCATCTTCGGGGGCTTGGGAGGTTGGGGATATTGCGGCGAAAAGAATACTTGCC